>NZ_QLOE01000020.1 GCF_003264935.1 Methanothermobacter tenebrarum | reverse complement strand
TGGCCTTGTAATCTCCATGTACATTGCCTTGGAAGGTCCGATGGCTTTTGTTGATATCCTCAATTATGCTCTTGTGGAGGGATTTATAGGACTCAACATGGCAGCATATGCAACAATAATAGCCTACACAGGCCTCCTAAACATCACAGACGATATCAAAAAATTCATCATAGAACACCAAACATACATTCCAGAGGACATTGGTTTTTTACATGGTCCTTTACTTATTGTTTTGGGACGCGTGTTATCAGGGAGTGGCCGTGTAATACTTGAGCCAATTGGATATTGTATAATGATAGGTGAGGGCATACTTAGATTTAGAGATCATTATCTTCCCCAAGAATATTGGAAGTATATAGCGTATCATCATTCATGGTTCGATGGTTATGAGTTGAAAAGTTATGTTGGTGAGGATCATTGTATACACTATATTGAAATACCAAAGAACCCTGATGGTACTTTAAGATGGGATGAGGCAGTATATATCTAAGTGGAGGGGATCTTATTGGATTATGGATTGCTCGATAAGTTTTATTTTCTTATTTGTCTTGATATTTCTTTATATTTTGTTGGGTTTAAGATATTTCGTGTTTTGGTACCAATAGCATGGTTTTTAGCTTTCTTTATTCTTTTGTCTTTAGTGTTATACTACGACTACGATGAGTTGAAGGAAAGAAAGGATGAAATAAGATGGATGACAGCCATAACCTTTGTACTGGTTATATTTGGATACTACATACTTTGAATTACTTTTAAAGAAGATAAAGGATCCTAGTAAGGAGTTGGATGAGATAATAAAGGAGGTTAAGAATAGTTTAAATCCGGGGGGCTTGATCGGGTCGGATGGGAGGCGAGGAGATCTCCGTGGATTTTTCCTTGAAAGGTATGGGAAGTTCTGGGACTCTCTCAAGAAGGGAGATATGGTAGGTGCTGTGAAGTATGGTGTTGAAATTATAGCTGGTGGGATAACTGTTGGCTCATGGGTAATGAGTGGCTTTAAGGAGATTGTGAAAGCTCTTCTTGAAAAAGAAGCCAGTGGTGGTTGAATTGGATTTAAAAATGCTCACTCTTCTTGTGTTTATACTAACCATAATTTTCCTTCTCATAGAATATATACTAAGGAAAAAATTGTTGTATTGGAATTGTTAGAAAAAGGAGAATATAAAAAGGCCATAAAAATATACAAATTCTACCCATTTAAAACAGAAAAAGACCTATTCAACATAGGATCCTGCTTTCCAAAAACAAAGAACACCAAAAAGCTCTGGAACAATACAACAAAGCCCTAAAAATAAATCCCAAACTTGCAGAAGCATGGAACAACAAAGGCACAACACTACAAAAGCTCGGCAAATACAAAGAAGCACTAAAATGCTATGAAAAAGTCACCCAATTAGACCCAGAAGACATAGAAGCATGGTATAAGCGAGGCCAAACCCTGGAAAAACTAGGAAGACGCGAAGAAGCGGGAGAATCATATAAGAGAGCATTAGAGGCAAAACCAGATCATGAAGAAGCCAAGAAAGCCATGAAAAGATTAGAGACAGACAAAAAATAACCTAATAGAAACCCCACTAGACCCCCCAGAAAAACAAAGACTATATACAATCCGCGGCAACTATATTGTGTGTGGAGCTAAAATTCTCAAACGAACCCCAATGGATAGTCTAAGATGATATAGGAGGTGTCTTTTCTTGGATTATGAATCTTTGCTCGATATACTTTATTCCCTTCTTTGTCTCGATATTATTTTATTTTCCATTGGAATTAAACATTTTAATGGTTTGATTCCAATAGCAGACCTTTTAGGCTTGTTCATTTTTTCTCTTCTATTCTGGCTCCAATTCAAATTGAAGGAAAGAGAGGATGAAATACGATGGTTAATGGCCATAACCTTTGTAGTAGGCTCGTCCTTTTCCTGGATGGCAACAGCACTGTAAACCTTGAAGGTTTAGATGATAGTACTAAGAAGGCTTATATTGGGCTTTGTAACCTCCATGTACCTTTCCATCCTAAACCCTCTTTTTCGATTATGTAGGGCCAGCCTCATAGGACTCAACATGGCAGCATATGCAACAACAATGGCCTACACAGGCCTCCTAAACATCACAGACGATATCAAAAA
>NZ_QLOE01000019.1 GCF_003264935.1 Methanothermobacter tenebrarum | reverse complement strand
ATAGGACTCAACATGGCAGCATATGCAACAATAATAGCCTACACAGGCCTCCTAAACATCACAGACGATATCAAAAAATTCATCATAGAACACCAAACATGCATTGGAGGGGACATTATAGATGGGATTCTTTTTATATGGAGTTTAAAAGAGCTTAGTAGTGAAGGTGTCACCTTGGCAAGTGGTATTTTTTCGATTGCTTCTCTACTATTAGTAGAAGGTGATTTAATTGTGAATGTAAGAACGAATTATCTTCCAACTGAATATTGGAAATATGTTTCTTACCATAGAACTTGGCGGCATGGTTATGAACTTAAAAGTTATGTTGGCGAAGACTATTGCATACACTACATTGAAATCCCAAAGAACCCAGATGGTACTTTAAGGTGGGATGAAGCAGTGTATATCTGATTAGGGGGATGATATGATGGTAAAGTACATTTTTTATTTTAGTTATTTCCTTTCTTATTTTACTGCTGCATTGGTTGTGGTTAGTCTCCGTTTCCCCTATATTATCAGCAAATTAATTGTCTATTCCATTTACATAGTGAACATGTTTCTCTTAATTTACCTATTAGGTAAGGATGAGTTGGGAAAAACTGAAAATGAAACTGTCAGAGCACTTGGAGGCTTGCTTGTAATTATAGGCTTCTTTGGCCTTGCATAAAAGAAAAGCAGCCCCCCACGCCCAAAAAAACTGGAAAATCTTAGAAAAAAACCTATAAAAAAATATCACAACTCATGATAATGTTGAAGTCTATGTGGATTTACATTCCAGGATATCCTCAATTATGGTCTTGTGGGCCAAGGGACTTATAGGACTCAACATGGCAGCATATGCAACAATAATAGCCTACACAAGCCTCCTAGACATCACAGACGATATCAAAAAATTCATCATAGAACATCAAACATACATTTCAAATGATTTTGTTGAATATATGCTTCCAGCAGTAATATATGTATTATCGAAATCTGGTGGTGGGGTAATACTTCAGCCAGTTGGTTTGTGTATGGCTATAGGCAATGGGATACTCGATTTTAGGGATCATTATCTCCCAGAGGAATATTGGAAATATATTGCATATCATCGTACATGGGCTCATGGTTATGAGCTTAGGGCTTATGTTGGTGAGGATCATTGTATACACTATATTGAAATACCGAAGAATCCTGATGGTACTCTACGGTGGGATGAAGCAATATATATTTAAGGTGTTGGTTTGTTTGGATTGATAAGCTTTATGTGCTGATTACCTAGGTGTTGGGTTCAGTGGCAGATCTACTAAGCTGTGTTTGGTTTTGGCTTTGAGGTGATTTGTGGTGGAGTGATTGGAGAAAAAGAAGGGGTGGTTCTATGTTAGGTTCAAGAATAATCATAGGCTGTATACTTTTTATATTAGCATTTATAGGTTGTATATTACTGATATTAGGAGGTTTAGGAGAACGGAAAAAGAGGTTGGATTTTCTCTTATATGGAGCTATAGGTGGTGTGTTGCTTGCCATTGGATTTTTTTTCGTTGAAGGGGATGTGGGGGCTTTCGCATTCCTCATAATCTCTTTCATCTTCTTAAATAAGATAGGGAAACTCAACATGGAATGGTTAGCCAAATCCTCCATAATATTAGCATACATCTTTGCTTTAACAATGATAATCCTAAACAGAATATTAATAGGTATTCTTGCTCTAATAGTGGCAACCCTTTTAATCAAAGAATCCAAGACTTCAGTATGAGGGATCCCATCGCATACAACATGGAACGCCAAAGAACCCTGATGGTACTCTACGGTGGGATGAAGCAGTATATTGTTAGTGAGAAGGGTCTTTTTTGGATTATGAATCTTTGTTTGGGAAGGTTTATTTTCTTATTTGTGTTGATATTATTTTATATTTTGTTGGGATTAGGCATTTTAATGGTTTGGTTCCAATAGCGGCCCTTTTAACCGTGTTTATTTATTTCCTTTTATTCTGGTTGCACTTCTTCGTGGATGAGTTGAAGGGAAAAAAAGAAGAAATAAGATGGATGATTGCCATAATCCTTGCATTAATTATATTCGGAACATAAAGAGGAGTTATCATGTTGCCAAGATGAAGGGGGATGTTAAGGTTTTTTTCATTTAATAGACATAAAACAGGAATATTATGGGAGCATACTACACCAGCAAACAGAACTAGCCAAAAAACTTGGGAATGAAATTTTGAATGGGAGTGGTTGGTGGAAATTTATTGGTGTTGCTGGTGTTTCAACAGCCGAAGCAGCTGCACTTGAATTGGGTGTGCTTTCAGCCCCAGAAACACTAGGTTTAGGCTTGGTTATTACCCTGGCTCTAATTATTATCATGGAGCATCCTGAATGGCTACCATACATCGAAGATGCTATGATGATGAGCATGCTACTTTCACCTGGTGGTTTGCCAACATTCATCACCTACACACTACTAACAGGAGACACACAACCAATACAAGAATTAGCAAAAATAATACCTGACAAGGAATGGAAGAAAAGAATTACAAATTGGGGGGAGCTTCCTCAAGTGAATGTCCCATCATCCCCAGACCCTGATGATATAGGAAGGGCTATAAATAATTTAGGTAAACTCATGATGGATGAATGGGATCTGTTCAAGGAGGCTTTAAAGGA
>NZ_QLOE01000018.1 GCF_003264935.1 Methanothermobacter tenebrarum | reverse complement strand
ATTTTATTTTCAAGCATGACAAAATAAACTCCTCAAGAATCATTATGTAAACAAGAATCATTTTATGACAAAATATAAGGTTTCTCTTTGCCCATCTGGGGGGGATGGTAAGTGCCTATTTTTCCTGTTTAAGCTTGTAATGCTGGGATTCATGCTCTCGTCTTAAACCCCACCTTTTATATTTTTCGCCCCTAAAAAAGAAAAAGATAGTAATCCTTTTATACTATAATGTATTATCATATTATGGTGGTGGCTGTGAAGAGGTTGTTGCTCTTCATCTTCTTATCCTTTCTTTTCATGGGTGGTGTTTCAGCGGCAGGAAATATGACGATAGCGGCGCCGGGCGCCCCCCAAGACAATCCCGACCATATAATCATAGAGATAAACCAGACAAGAGGCTGGACAATAGCAGGGCCCGCAGGAGAGCCGCCATCAAAGATAGACATTCAAGTCAACCCAGAGGACGTGACATGGATAAGCCTATATTTTAGAGACACCGCCGAAGAACACTTTGAAGACGGCACAGGAATAGCTGAACAATCAGGTTTAATCATAGATGGCCGGATCATCCGAAGTTGGAGTTTCTATGACCCATGGCTCTTTGAAGGATTCAGGGAAGGATGGGATGGCAGCCATGAAACCTGGAAATCCTACTATGACCCGAGCTTCAGAATCAGTATCAAGTATAAGCCAGCATACCTTTCACGCTCTTCCTATTCCTTCCCATTATTCAGTAAGGATGTAAATGTTCATTATAAGAATTTGTGGGCGGATGGTGATGCCGGCTTCGAGGAAGTGATAAGCCTCTGCATAGCCGGACCCGAAGCCTTATCCCTCGATCCTGTAAGGGCAAACTGGGAATCGTGGCACTTGGATCAAATGACGCCCTGGGAAATAGCAGCATATGGAACATTCTTAGCAGCCTTCAAAACACTATACACATGGGAGGATGCATCAGAGATAGCGGCGCAAAACCTGAACCTTAGTTATGTAAGATTGAAGCCGGCGTTTATGATCTGCGGCGTCACGAACGGAGGATTTGTAGGTGGCTGCGGATACACATACATGCACGCACCCTTCCCAACCATCTACGATTATTGCATTCTCGGTGATTTGAACAATTACCAGGACTATCGTGATTATGATAGGAGAGAGAAAGCATTTAACATTGTAAGGGGCATACTTCTGAAAGAACTTGAAGCAATAATCTTGGAGAGTGTAGGGGTTAATGTGGTCTCACCAGTCCAAGAGATCATGGAAGCATTAGAAAATGGGGAGGCCATTATCGACCATGATCCTAGCCTTATAGAATATCTTGAGATAAGAGCAGGCCAATCCTACATGTTCATAGACCTTGCAGGTAGTGGGTGGACAACAATCGGCACATACTCGCTAGTAGGATGGATTTGTGGAGCGGCAGGATCAGGAGGAGCATGCTACCACTACGAGCTAACCCACCGGACCCAAAGGATTGCAATCAAAGATTGGGATTTATTTATTAAAGGAGTGATGGAGATCGGTGCCGGGGCATGTTTCATTATAGGAGCAGCTTTTGCGGCACCGGAGACTGGAGGCTCCTCTTTTATTCTGGCAAGTGAAATGCTGGGTGCTTTTCTGAGTATATGGAATGGTGTGGAGGATATAGAGAGAACTGTGGTGATTAGTTAGTGCTATGATGGATTGTAGGATAATTAGGGTAGGTGAACGTGTGACACCAATAAAAAAACTAATTATTCTATATGTGGTAGGAATGGTTGGCCTTATTCTAGGGATATTTTCTCCTGGCATGCGAAGATACTTATGTATTGGATCGCTTATTGCCATATTTTCTATATTTCTAGTATGGTTATCGCATTATTATGGTATTATAGATAGATTCAAATATGAATTGGTGGGCTCATTTATTTTTATGGTTTGGGGAATTTTCTCTATTATATTGGGCTTAGTGTCCAGAACTACTGAAGATAAAATGTTCGCCATTTCATTTGGCATTTTCCTCATCATATTATCTTTATACTTTGTATCGCGTCTTTTGAGAGGTTAGAGTGGAAAATGAAGCTTGACCAATAAAGGCGGATGATATGAGCCTAAAAAGATCACACGATATACTGTGGAATTTTAATAAAGTTTACTCAGTGGAGGTGAAGAATAAATGAAAATGACGGGGGGATTCTTTTTGTGGCTATTGGGGTTGGAGTATTTCTTTATGGTGCGGCGACATCAGAGACTTGTATTGGTGCAGTTTGTAGCGCTTCTTGCTGCTTATCCGGTTATTGAGCAAGGCTTTAGGGAAATTGATGAATCTCGTGGGGTGGTGTGTTGATAAGGGAAAAGTTTTATCCATATATTCATTTGCAGAACATCTCATCTAGCCACTCACTCATAGGAAACGTCGCAACAACAATAAGGAGAGGGATACTACCACTACGACCTAACCTAGACTCAAAAGATTGTAATCAAAGATTGGGGTTTATTTATTAAAGGAGTGCTGGTGTACTGTGGAGGGGCAGGTACCATCATGTTAGCACTTGATGAAATACTGTTGAGTGGAGGTGGCCTTAGTGAAGCAGCACTATTACAAATAGTCTTCGTTGGTTTGCCTATGATGATGGAGGGTCAGAATATGATAAATAAAGCTGTAGTGATAGAATAGAGGGGAATGGATATGACATTATCAAGAGAGCGTCTTATAAGTTTTACACTTGTACTTATGGCGGTTTTCGTTTTTACTGGATGTGCATTATCTTCTACTGGTATACAAAGATACAAATATATTGGACTTGCTATTATCACATTTATATGTCTTCTATTAGGCTTCTTCCATTATTATGGTATTATAGATAAATTCAAACGTGAATTGGTGGTCTCATTTCTTCTTATGGGTGGTGGAATTTTCTTTATTATGGTGGGCTTAGTGTCCGGAACTGCCGAAGATAAAATATACTTTCCAGTTGGCATTTTCGCGATTATAGCATCTTTATACTTTGTATCGCGTCTTTTGAGAGGTTAGATTGGAAAATGAGGGGGGAACATTAAAAAATGGTATATGAAATTGCTTGTATGAATGGGAGTGCCTTTTAGGTGTTATGGTGGGGGAAGCGCAAAGTTTCTTGTATGCAGAATCATAGCTCTTTTTTATGTTGATGCATAGGTATGATAGGTGCCATTAGTTTCTTTATAGCTTAAGGCTTGCTCCTCCCAATTTTTTATTATTTTTTCCTTTTCTTCATGTTCTTACGTGAAATAGGAAAACTTAAAGGGGGATGAAAGGAATAATCAGAATCTCTTTGGAAGTTGGTATGAGTAGTTTGCTGATATGGCTTGTAGTGATTATGGAGGTTTGTAGGTGCTGAATTGGCGAGTAAGACGATGAAATTTTTGTAGTTAAAGGTTGGGGAGAATGTTTAAGGGAGGGGGTTGTGAAGGTGATCCCTAGTGTTGTTGCGACGTTGGTTCTTTCGCCAACGTTAGAGATTGTTGCTACAATTTCAATAGTTATCGATGCCTGGCGGTTAAAATAGAAATCTGATTGTTGTTTTTCAAGGGCAAAGAGACTTCCGCCACTTCCAAAGTTTATGGCCTTGTCTGTGCCAAATTGGTTTTGTTAATTTGGTTCGTGAAAAAATAAACTCGTAATTTTGTCTTGTTTGGGTTCAAGGTGTAATAGATGGGGCTTGTCCAATAATGGGGGGCCCCATTTTCATTTATTATAGATAGTTCTATTTTGGATTTATGGATGGATTTGAAGGTGGATTAGTTTTGTCTGGTTTTTCTGTGCGCTTCAAATATTCTGATTGGATTGGGTTGTCATGGTAGTAGGTTGAGGAGTGTCCTAGTCCGTAGATTGCATGAGTACATATTTTTGAAAATTTAGAAGGAGGTGATTAGATGAGTGAGATAAAAGAGGAAGTTATTAAGACAATGGCGACTCTTATAACAACAGCTTTTGGACTTATAGCAGCTCTAGCATGGAACGAAGCCATCAAGGCATTAATACAATTGTTTTTCAAGGCCGGGAATGCTCTTACAGGTTTGTTTGTCTATGCAATTATCGTCACTATACTTGCTTTATTGCAACTATAATCATCGCAAGGAGCCTCGCACATTTAGAAATAGAAATGCCAGAAGATTGAATATTCCAGTCTTTTGAAACTCCTTGAAAAAACCTACAATATGTATTCACAAAATTTAAGTCCAATAGGGAAACTTGGTATTATTTGGCAGCCTACGACAATCAGTGTGGGGGATCACAAAAAAAGAGTCTATAAATTCCTGGGTTGAGATGTTCGTTATAGGTAAATATAACGAAGAAAAC
>NZ_QLOE01000017.1 GCF_003264935.1 Methanothermobacter tenebrarum | reverse complement strand
TGGCCTTGTAATCTCCATGTACATTGCCCTGGAAGGTCCAATGGCTTTCGTTGATATCCTCAATTATGCTCTTGTGGGTCAGGGACTTATAGGACTCAACATGGCAGCATATGCAACAACAATAGCCTACACAAGCCTCCAAAACATCACAGACGATATCAAAAAATTCATCATAGAACACCAAACATACATTCCAAAAGACATTATAGATATTTTACTTACTGTTTTTGGATACGTGTCAAAAGGAGGTGCTGGGGCGATATTAGGGTCAATTGGGTTTTGTATGTGGTTTGGTGATAAAATATTGAGCTTTAGAGATTATTATCTTCCAAAAGAGTATTGGAAGTATATATCGTATCATCGTTCCTGGTACGATGGTTATGAGTTGAGATGTTATGTTGGTGAGGATCATTGTATACACTATATTGAAATACCGAAGAATCCTGATGGTAGTTTGAGGTGGGATGAAGCAGTATATATCTAAAGTGGAGGGGATCTTATTGGATTATGAATCTTGGTATAAGAGGGCTTATCCTCTTATCTGCATAGTTATGTTCCTATGTATTCTTGCGCTTAAGTATCATTGTGATGTTTTGTCCCTAATAGCAGCCCCTTTAGGCTTGTTCACTCTTCTCCTTTTATGCTGGCTCTACTACGAGTTGAAGGAAAAAGAGTATGAAATAAGATGGATGATGGTAATGCTCCTTATAGTGGGTTTAATTGCATCTCCAGGGGTATAACAGGGCTATTTAATTATTGTCGGGACATCAAACCCCTCAGAGTTCAATGCAACGCCTATTCCCATACAATGGAAGCCTCGACAATATAGGGGATATCATGGAAGGTGCTGCGATCACAAGCATAGCATACAGGCTCCTGAACGGAGAAAAACTAAATATTACAAAAGCTGGGAACTACACCATAATAAACTATGATAATGACTACCTGATCATCGACACTGCAACAGGGATAGTGAGGGATGTCAATATCTTTAAGAATGTTATGGGGGCATATTGTTTCAGCCACCTGCAGACAGAATGGGCAGCCAACCTCGCAAAAGAACTACTGAATGAGACCGGTTTGTGGAAGTTCATTGGATTTGCTGGTGTTTCAGGAGCTGAAGTCGTCGGCTTCGAAGGAGGAGCTGAAGTCGCCATCCTCGAAGCAGGAGCCTTGTCAGCGCCGGCGACAGCTGGCATAGGAATAGTTGTTGCAATAGTCGCTTATATCCTCATCGAACATCCTGAGTGGCTCCCATACATCGAAGATGCCATGATGTTACTCTCACCCGCTGGTCTGCCAACATTCATCACCTACACATTACTAACAGGAGACACAGAACCAATACAAAACTATCTTGAAATACTATCAAGACAGTCAGACGGATGGAGTAGAATGGTAAATGAGTATAGAGAAGCCGTAGATACTCTAAGGGCGGTTAGCAGTGGTAGTGTTGGTGGCGATCCCGACGATATAGAAAGGGCTATAAATAATTTAGGTAAATTCATGAGGGATGAATGGGAGCTGTTCAAGGAGGCTTTAAAGGATGGGAATGTCGTGGGCGCCATAAAACATGGAGGTACTGTAATAGGCACTGGGATGGCTATTGGAAGCCTATTAGCCTATGAGAATCGCGAGGCGATAGAGGCATGCATACTAGGATTCAAAAACTACCTGGAAAAGAAGTTGAGAGAGGCTGGAGCATGAATCCCCTTAAGAAGATAAAGGATTGGATAGCCAGGGGAAAGGCTGGATGGCACCTCAGCGGGGGCCGATCAAGCCTAAAACAGGGAAAATACAAAGAAGCTCTTAAAGAATTCAGGAAAGCCCTCAAGGCGAGTCCAAACGACCCGGAAATCTTGCACTATAATGCAATGACACTACTAAAACTCAAAAGACCAGAGAAAGCCTTAAAATGTTATGAAAAAATCCTCAAAAACAATCCAAAACTAGCAGAAGCATGGAACAACAAAGGAGTAGTCCTTAAAGAACTTAAGAGATATGATGAGGCATTGGAATGCTATGAAAGGGCACTACAAATAGATCCACAAGACGATGGAACATGGAACAACAAAGGAGCGCTCCTTGACACAATCGGTAAACCAAAGGGCACTACAAATAGATCCACAAGACGATGGAACATGGAACAACAAAGGAGCGCTCCTTGACACAATCGGTAAACCTGAAAAAGCAATAGAATGCTATGAAAAAGCCTTAGAAATAAACCAAAAAAATGCAAAAGCATGGTATAATAAAGGTAACGGATTACGCAGTCTCGGAAAATATGAGGAGGCATTGGAATGCTATGAAAAAGCATTACAGATAAACGCAGAATTCGTAGAGGCATGGTACAACAAAGCACTAATTTTTGAAGAACTTAAGAGATATGATGAGGCATTGGAATGCTATGGAAGGGCACTACAAATAGATCCACAAGACGATGGAACATGGAACAACAAAGGAGCGCTCCTTGACACAATCGGTAAACCTGAAAAAGCAATAGAATGCTATGAAAAAGCCTTAGAAATAAACCAAAAAAATGCAAAAGCATGGAACAACAAAGGAGTAGTCCTTGAAGAACTTAAGAGATATGATGAGGCATTGGAATGCTATGAAAAAGCCTTAGAAATAAACCTAGAAAACGACGAAACATGGGCTAACAAGGGAGTACTCCTCAGGAAACTTGGAAAATATGAGGAGGCGCTGGAATGTTTTGAAAAAGCCCTTGAAATAAACCCAGAATTCGCCGATGCATGGGAATGGAAAGGTATAATCCTGGAAGACCTCAAAAAACCAGAGGAAGCCCTGAAATGCTACGAGAAAGCCCTCAAACTAAACCCCCAAGACAAAACACTATGGTACATGCAAGGAAAAACACTACAAAAACTTGGAAAACACCAAAAAGCCAAAAAATCCTACAAAAAAGCCCTGAAAATAGACCCAGAATACAAAAAAGCCAAAAAAGCCCTGAAAGAACTCCAAATGAAAGGCTAAAGTCACTCTTAGGATAACAGCACAGCAAACCTTTGAAGGCTTAAAGGACAACGCGAGAAAAGCCTTCAAGAGGCCTTATTAGCCCAATACAACCCGCCCCACACAATCCCATGACCTTTGGAAATCATCAGTTATGGCCTGGTGGGTCAGGGCCTCATAAGAGTTAACATGGCAGCATACGCAACAACAATAGCCTACATAGACTCCAAACTCAACAACATTACAGGTAGCATCAAAGAATTTATCGTGGAACATCAAACATACATCCCAAAGGATATTCTAGATGCAGTAGGTGTGGTTGGTGGCTGTTATTTTATGTTAGAAGGAGGATCTTTTGTGGCAACTGTAGCCTTGTTTTTTGTATTATTGCAGAAGGGGATTTGATTCTTAATATAAGGGATCATTACCTACCTAGGGAATACTGGAAGTATATATCCCTTCATCGTGGCCCGATATATGGATACAAACTGGAAGCATACATTGGTGCGGATAATTGTATACACTACAAGGAGATTCCTAAAAATCCAGATGATACGCTAAGAGAGAATGAAACAATATACATTTAGGTAAATAGAGGGGTTGTAATGATTGAAAGGTCTGAAAAAGGTGAAAGAAAATTTGATATACTTTTTATGGTTACTTTCATAATCTTTTTCCTTGAACTGTTATATTTAAACAGCCCAAAGGTTGAGTTGACTGACTGGTTAGTCGTGGGGCTCCTTTTCGTTTTATTGTATTTTTTCAGAAAAAAAGAAGATTGGATAATTCGCCATCAAGAGGCGATCAGAATTTTTGGGCTAATGATGCTCGCAATTCTTACGATTAGAATCCTTAAGACATGAAAAAACCTTATGTAAACCTATACTAACAGATAAATAAAGAATCAACCCATAATAGGTTCCGCTGCAAGCATAGGAAGCCTATCAGAATCATGAGACGATAAAAACTTGCATACTAGGACCCAACGATTACATGAAAAAGAAGTTGAGAGAGGCTGAAGCATGACCCCCCTTAAGAAGATAAAGGATTGGATAGCCGCAGGAAAGGCTGGATGGCACCTTGCTGGGGGCCGATCAAGCCTAGAACGTGGAGACTACAAAGAAGCCCTCAAAGAATTCAGGAAGCCCTCAAAGCAAGACCAAACGCCCCGGAAGTCCTCCACTACAATGCAATAACACTACTAAAACTCAAAAAACCAGAGAAAGCCTTAGAATGTTATGAAAAAATCCTCAAAAACAATCCAAAACTAGCAGAAGCATGGAACAACAAAGGAGTAGTCCTCGAAGAACTTGAGAGATATGATGAGGCACTGGAATGCTATGAAAAAGCCCTTGAAATAGATCCAGAAGACGATGGAACATGGAGCAACAAAGGAGCGCTCCTTGACACAATCGGTAAACCTGAAAAAGCATTGGAATGCTATGAAAAAGCCTTGAAGATAAACCCCGAATTCGCTGATGCATGGAAATGGAAAGGCATAATCCTAGAAGACCTCAAAAAACCAGAGGAATCCCTGAAATGCTACAAGAAAGCCCTCAAACTAGACCCGCAAAACAAAACACTATGGTACATGCAAGGAGCAGCACTACAAAAACTCGGCAAACACAAAGAAGCACTAAAATGCTACGAAAATGCCCTGGAAATAGATCCAGAATACAAAAAAGCCAAAAAAGCCCTGAAAGAACTCACCATCCAAAAAAATCAACCATAAACCCAAATCCCAGGATCAAAACCTCCGCACAACAGGAATAGGCCTAACACTCCTCAACGGCGGGTCACTAAACATTTTCGAAAGCGGGAATTACACGCTTATCAGTGACGGGCAGGGAAGATACCTCATCATAGA
>NZ_QLOE01000016.1 GCF_003264935.1 Methanothermobacter tenebrarum | reverse complement strand
TGGCAAGTGGTATAGCGCAGATGCAACAAGCAGTAGAAACAGTCTAGGTGTAATAAACAATTGGAACACAGCAACCGTGAAAATACTAGGAACCTACGCAAGCCTACCATTCTAATATTCTTTTCTTTTATTTTTTTGTGGTTAGTAGCGTATTTGGAAGTTTTTGAATTCTCCCTTGTATTCCTCCCAGTTTATTTCAATGTTGGTGACTTTAGCCCCGCGCGGTCCCACCTTGCAAAACTCTATTACTTTTTCCACATTTTCTTTTTCGCCTTCAAGGACGGCTTCGACTCTGCCATCTGGTAGGTTACGCACCCAACCTTTCACGTCATGTGCCATTGCAACATCCTGGGTTTTATACCTGAAAAATACGCCCTGAACCCTGCCGGTGATAAATATGTGGGCTCTAACTTTCATATCATCCCCCACATCCTATTTTATCAGTAAAACATAAAATATACCATTAAAGATAATATTATTTATAGGTGAATAATTTTTTCGTTGTGTGTTGGGGGTGTCTATTTTGGAGATTGGTTTGTATGTGACCGGTGAGGTTAGGAGTGATGGGACGGTTGAAATCCCCCAGAATATCAGGGAAACTTTTAAAATGCAAGAGGGCAAGTATGTGAATTATAAGCTTGTCAGACATGCTAAGATCAGAAAGGGTGGCGTGAAAACGAGGAGCATATCTAGGACTATATGGGAGCGTCTCACACCTGATGGGGCTCTTAAGATCCCGGAGGATCAACTTGAACTCTATGACATCAGGGAAGGGGATTTCGTAAGCATTTACCTACAAGAATCTACGAGAGAAGGCTAAAAAAAAGATACATATTAGTCCACCCTTGGCGGGGTGGAACCCCTCCTATTTTTTTGCGGGTTCTTCCTAACTCTTTTAAGATGGGGGGTTTTAGACAACACAGGGTTTTTAGCTTTTTTTGAGGATTTTGTATATGGCGCCGACTATGATAAGTATTCCTATGATTATCATTATAGAGGGGCCTATGATGTATCCGATATCTATCTTTAGTATGGCTGAAATTCCAATGATTATCAAGAGCGTTCCGAATATCACGCCTACTATTAACCCACCATGGGGCAGGCCGAAGCATTCTTCCTTATAGCGTTCTTCTGGTCGGTTGAAGCATGTGTCCCCTTGTTTTTGGATTTGTAGGGGTGCTCCGCAGCCTGAGCAAAATTCTGCGTCCTCTTCATTTTTTTTACCACATTTTGGGCAATAGACCATTTTTTCATCACTCCTTTATATTTTTTTGACATTTTTTCAGATCGCAAATTTCACATATTCTCCTATGTGCTTTTTGTGATGATAGTATCCGGGTTATGATCCAGATGGGGATTAGTATCAAAAGGTAAAGTTCAATGAGTAGGCTATTGTTTATTTTTTCCATGCCGATAAGTAGCATGAACGCTCCCAGGACAAAAAAAGCATTCAAAAACAGATTCAGGAAACTTATACGCCATTTAAATAAGCTATTATATAATAGGCAGGTCAAGGTTCCTGTAAAGCCCAGCCAAAATATTATAGTCATGTTTTCACAGGGTAATCTGCCGATGAGATACAATAATACGCCGAAGAGGGAGATTACAGCCCCTATGACCAGTCCACTGCAGCCTGCACAATAAATTTTATCCCCTACCTGGATGACATGTTCAGAGAAATTCCCACAATCAGGATGATGCCCCTTAAATTCCATGATCTTATTACCCTTTTTTTGGAATTTTGATGGGAAGATCCCGGCTAGAATGCCCAAGAAGCAAATTAAACCAAAAACTGAAAAAATAGGTAGTTGGTGCCAATGAGAAGTTGCACTAGCCGGGATCTTGAATACCATTATAGGTAAGAAGAACAAGCCTATCAATGAAACACTTATAAAATATATGAAGGTAAGATTTTCTGATATTTTCAAAACAAATCCCCCAAAGCTTGAAGAAGGCCCCTACCAGCCATGTACCTGTAAACTCTCCCCTTTAAAGTGTTTAGTGAGAATAGCCCCTTCAGGCGCCTTTTCACGTTCCCATAGAAGCTCCTGTAACACTCGTATAATTCTTCTTGCACTTCTTCCCTTGAAAGGTTTTCTGTGGGCATGACAGCATGTATCATATCATAGTTCGCCCAGTTTGTGTCCTCTATCCATCCATTGGCCTTGGCAGTATCATAAAGTTTTGTCCCTGGGAATGGTGTTAATACCATGAAAATTGCAAGGTCAGGGTCTACCATGTTAGCAAATTCTCGCAATTTCTCTATGGATTCGTGTGAATCTCTTCTTTCTCCTATTATGAAAGTTGCCTGGGCGAATATATCATTCTCCTTTAAAAGGTCCATGGAAACCTTGGCATCAGAACTTCTAATATTCTTATTGAAACCTTTAAGGGTTGGATCATCATGTCTTTCCAACCCGGCCATAATCCAATAATTGCCAGCTTTCCTCATTTTAGGCAGTATATGCCTGTTTTTGATGATATCATCGCTCCTGGCTTGGACAAACCATTTCAGATCATCCAAGTCTCTTTTTATGAGTTCGTCGCATAATCTTTCAATCCTATCACCTGAACCTAGGTTGTCGTCAGTGAACCACAGGAATGTGCTCCCATATTCATTGTATAGGTATTCTATTTCATCAGCTATACGCTGGGGTGATTTGGTTCTCCACCCTCTCCAATGTTTCCATTGTGAACAAAAAGTGCATTGATGATCGCATCCACGTGAAGCTTCTATGAGAGCATATCCTGCGTTTCCTGCCATCATCTTAAAATGATATTTTTTCATATGATCTGCGACAAAATGATAACCTGGGAATGGCAACTCATCTAGGTTCTGGATAAGTGGCCTGGGAGGATTGTGTATTATCTTACCATTGTGTTTGAAGGATAATCCTCTAACCTTTGAAATGGGCATGTTCTTCTCTATGCTTTGGATGAGTTGGTTGAGTGTTTCTTCGCCTTCGCCGCGGATGATAAAGTCGATCTCTGGATATGATTTGAGAGTTTCGTGGGCCGTGGCCGTGAAATGTTGGCCGCCGACAACGGTTATTATATCTGGGCTGATTTTTTTCGCTGTTTCAACGGTTCTAAGAACTAGATAAGCGTTACAGGTTGCCAAGGAGCTTGGGACAACTATATCTGGTTGGAAGGATTCTATGTGTTTTTCCAATTCTTTCCAGCCAACCTTCTCGGCCTGACAATCCAAGACCTTTATGTGTATATTTTCATTTTTAGCCTCAATGTAGGCAGCTAACTCTAATATACCTAATGGTGGCGGCTTGTATTCGCCCATTAGAAACCATGGGTCTTTTGGGGGTTCTATGAAGAGAACATTCATAAGAATCTATATCCTTTATATGCTAAGGGGGGTTTGGAAATACTTTTACATTACATGTTATAAATATGAGTTTTATGAGGGGTTTTCTTGTTATAGGAAATAAGGCTACTACTAGTCCCTTTAGTTTGAAGAATATTCCAGGGGCTGGGCGGATGGATATATTGTGTCGTTGCATCTCCCAGGCTATATTCTTGTCCCATTCCATAAGAAAATCTTTGGAAGTTTATCTTCTCCTACTTGGCGATCCCAATCCTCCGATAGTCGTGAAGATCAAAAGTGATGAGGTTAGGAGGATGTCACCTGATGAGCGGAGTATAGCAGGACTTATAAGAAAAGCTTTAAAGTTTAAAGCAGGAGAAGGATGGACCGAGACGAACTCTGGAATATTCATTTCAAAAAAGGGTCTTAGAGGATTGTTAGAGGATCTCTCCAACTCCTACCACATATATTATATGAGAGAGGATGGAGAAGACATAAGGAAGATATCATATAAAATGGAGAACCCATTATTTGTCCTAGGAGACCATGTTGGAGTCAAAAAGGAAGACGAAAAAATAATACTTCGATTCGCAGAGGATATTGTCAGCGTCTCCAAGCTTTCTTTAATGGCCGAACAATGCATAACAATCGCAAATTATGAACTTGACAGAACCTCAATGAACATCCAGAACACGCTTTTAAACTATTCCAAAAAATAGAGAAAAATGTGGGGGAGTTTACCATCTCTACAAAGGCAATCATATAAAATGATAATAGACATTAGGCATGCTAGGATGTTGACAAACATGGGGGGATAATATTGGATGATTATAGGCTACGCTACCTTGTATTGGCAACTGTCATGATTGGGAGTATAATGGGGCCCATTGATGCCAGTATAGTCAATACGATACTTCCAGTTATAGCCCATTCATTTCGCACGACAATCTCTATAGTCCATGGGTTCCTATGATATATCTTCTGATTATTAGCAGTCTTATTATTTTATGGTCGACTGGGTGACATAATCGGCTACAAGAAAGTTTACATTTGGGGGCTTGCAGGTTTTATCCTAACATCTCTTTTTTGCGCATTTTCACCTACTGTGTATCATCTTATACTTGCAAGGGCGCTGCAAGGAATTGCCGCGGGTATGATGATGTCGGTACCTTATGCGATAATCACAGGTTCTCTCCCACCTACCGAACGCGGCAAGGCACTCGGAATTAATGCTATAAGCATTTCTGCAGGACTGGCTATAGGACCATCCCTTGGAGGTTTTGTAACATCACTTTGGGGTTGGCGTTCAGCATTCCTTATAAATGTCCCATAGGTTTACTTGGCATAATCCTCACTTGGAAATTTATACAAGAATTGAAGGGTCGACAGGGAGAAATAGACATTCTAGGGGCCATAACAGCATTTATAAGCCTATTCTCATTATTATATTTCGTCAATGTAGCCCAGACAACCGGATTAAACCCTCAAAATGTGATATTCCTCATATTGGGTGTTTTAAGCGCTATGACCTTCCTATACATTGAGACTCGCGTTTCTCAACCAATGTTAAACTTGGAACTCTTCAATAACAGGACTTTTACCCTTGCAAATCTAGGCGCACTATTAAATTTCATGTCACAATATGTTATGGTATTTCTCACACCATTTTACATGCAAAGGATCCTACATTACCCGGCAGATAAGATAGGCATAGTCATGACATCATTTCCACTAGCAACCATGATAGTCGCACCATTCAGCGGATACTTATCAGACAAAATAGGTACAAGGATACTAGCATCTCTCGGCGCGGGAACATGTGCATTGGCACTTTTCCTCATGGCTACTTTACCATCCCATACGACTCAAATGGATATCATGTGGAGAATGGCCCTATTCGGCATAGGGACAGGCATATTCCAGTCACCTAACAATAGCGCGGTTATGGGCAGCGCCCCCAGACCCTATCTGGGCATAGCCTCAGGAGTCCTCGCGACAATAAGAAATGTTGGCATGGTCCTTGGCATCGCAACAGGAGGCGCAATATTATATGCAATTGTACCGTCCGAGATCCTGCAAGCATATATACTCCAAGGCCCTGATGCTCTCTTTTTCCTTTCAGGTTTAAGATCCGCATACTCTGTTGGGGCCATATTAACAGAAATGGCTGCCATAGCCTCAATACAACAAAAAAATATATAACCATACTTTCAGATGAAGCATGATCCAATGAGGATACTTCCCATCATAGGATGCTTTCAATCCTTCTCGAAAAGAGCATATAATTTCCCACACTAATTTTCTTAAAACCCCCCCACACGATCATTGAACATACATCTTCGTGATCGGTATTTTGGCAGGATTGTTAGGAAGTCAAAGCAAGCGGATGCGCAATAAACACTGGCATTACCCCCTCCTTTCATTGCAAGGGGGATATTTCAATTGCTTATTGCTGTTGTAGCAAAACTTAGTTGCAGTGATTCATCTGGTATATCCATATGAATAAGCCATTTGATCCTCGAGAGCTTAAAATGGCTGTGAATTCCATTATTAACCTAAATATAATGAAGGAAGAAATAAACCGTTATAGGAGCTATTTGAGCATTTAGGTAATTGCGTGACAATTCTTCAGGGCGTAAATGACGGTGAAGATTTCATTTTCAAGGACATTAACCCTCTTGGGAAGCACACAGAAAAAGTGAAAAAGGAAAATATTATAGGGAGATAAGTGAAGCGCTCCCCAGCAGTAAAAGATTGCGGTTTACTAAAAACATCCCAAGGGAGTATATAAGACAGGCAAAGCATGAAAATGAAGGAGTCAATAGATGAGGACGCGGCCTCGCATGCAAATCATCATCTGATGATATCTACGATGACACGACAAAATATATGCGCATAAAAAAACTTGAAAAAAAGGAGCAACTATATAAAACTATACTCGAAAAAATTGGTTCTGCAATGATCATCACAGACAAAAACACCACAACTTTACCTAAAAGATCTGAAAAACTTACAAGCCACTCCAAAGAAAAAATAGAAGGCAAAAAAAGTCTCCTAGAATTCATAAAAGATGATGTGGAGATAATGAAAAAGAATATTATCATCTAAACCCTCGCACAACCCCCCCAAAACATGCAATTTTCAAATTGTGACAACCAAGGAAAAAACTAAAGAATGTACAGGCAACCACCTTTTGTGATCTTAGGGTGCTCTTCAGATTATTCAAAACTTGCCATTATCAACAACCAAATCCTGGCGGGATTATTAAAACTTTTTGAACCCCCCTGGGGAATATCAAAAGAAAAAAAGAGGATTTAAAAGAATCTGAAGAGGGTCCCACTAGAGTATTTAACTGTTGTATAAGAGTCGCTCACCTTCGTATATAAATCCTTGTATGCATAGGAATCCTGGAAAATCCTGAAAATCTTATAATTAAACTTCAATGTAATTATATTCGAGCCACTGTTTACCCCACCACCTTGCATGGTATATCGTGTTAGATATACCTTACTTCCACTGACATGCAATTTTCCACATACTAGGCAGTAATCAGCGTCACAATGGGTACAATACCACATACCCTCGTAATTACCATCTACTGGTCCTCCTTGTTCGAAGGCTAATGTCCCATACCTGCCACAGCATGGGCAATAATTAACAAATGCACTTGTATAATAATTGGAATAATCCCTTGATCCACAACTGCACCTTCCAGTAGCCTTCACATAATCTTTAGTCACCTGAATATTATATGCGCCTAGATAACCTGCTATAATCGGCGTCTTAAACTTGAAAATGTCAGAATAGGTTTCAACACTGGCTGGTAATGTCCCATTCACTTTATACGAATTTAGAATCTTCGAAAATTCTAGGATCAAGAAATCGCATCCTAATTTCCCTATTGGACTAGTAACTGAATTCGGCAGGCGACCATAGGCTTTGATGAAACTTTCCACCCTCTTAGCCAAATCAACATAATCGGCCTTTGTCAATTCACCCGCAGCGACACCATTTAAAGGGTTTGGCGCCGGGTTCACACCCTTTTGGGCCATGGTCTTAAGCTCCTCCAAGAACTTGTTATAATTCGCCGCTGCCTGCGCTGCTCTACTAGCATCTGTAAGGTCATTCAAATATGGTATCATATGACTTGTAAGGTACAGAAACTGGGCCTTAGTAACTGTGAGAGTATCGGAGAGTTTCACACTTCCTGGAACCTCACCTTTCTCATCTATAAAAGTGATTATACTACCAGCACTCTTTAAAACATTCCCTGCTATAGAGTTATCATTGAGTATCAGTTTTTTCACATCATCTGGCATTTTACCCTTTGGAGTATTCCCCCCAATAGCCGACGATGCTACTTTCACACTTTTTATTGTCACAGAACTTGGTAATCTTCCGTTGGTGTTGTAGAAGTTTATTATCCTGCTGTAGGCGTAGATTAGGCTTTGGTAGTTTATTTTGCCAATGC
>NZ_QLOE01000015.1 GCF_003264935.1 Methanothermobacter tenebrarum | reverse complement strand
CACCATACAAACCACCAACACCAGGCAAAGACCTAACAGGCCTCAAATTAACAAACAAATCCAACTCACGCCTGAGTGTTATTATGGCACTTTTTTCCCCGGGTACTGTTGTAACCGCTCCAAATAGTGTTGCGTCAGCTCTTTTTACAAGTTTTATTGTCTCTTCTGGTATTGTATCTCCATGTTTTTGGAAGCATTCATGGCCCGCCTCTGCAAACTCATATTCAAAATCTAGGTCCAATGCATCTAGTACCGTTAAGGCTGCTTTCATTACCTCTTTTCCTATCCCATCTCCTGGTATGACAACTATTTTCTTCATTGTTTTCACCATAGCTAATAATAGATTTTAAGATAGATGAAGAATATAAATCATTATCAAGTAATTTTGAAAGGGGGTAATAATGATAATCTTAGTCGTATTAGGATTATTAGACTCATTTAGGAGGGGGAGGAAGAATAATCTGGAAAATTATAAAAAGGAGCTCGACGAGTGCCATGAGTATGAGGCCGAGGTCCTTATTGAGATGGGGATTATCTATTTAGAGGAGGGCGAGATGGAAAAGGCTCGTGAAAAGTTCATGGATGCTCTAGAAAATTATAAGAAGGCTGGGGATGTTGAAGGTGAAGGGTATGCTCATGAGCTTATTGGGGACTGCTACCTGTCTGAGAGGAATACTGAACCCGCATTCGAGGAATACGAAAATGCACTTGAATGTTATAAAAAGGTTAAATCTTCATTTGAAGAGGATCTACTAGAGAAAATGAAAGAAGCTAAAATGATAAAAGAAGCTATCCAAGAACCGTCTGAAACCGAAGACAAAAAAGAAACGACCAAAATCCAAGAAGTACCTATTCAAGGAGAGAAACCAGCCAAAGTTTCAAAGGAAGCTGTTATTAAAAAAATTGACCACTTAATCCTAGAGATTATAGGCTTGGTTGATAAATATAGTTCTTATAAGGATCTTAGCATTGAATATTTAGAAAACGCATCGAAATCATCGAAATTAATCGGTGACTGGGAGAGTGAGGGGGTCCTACATCTTATCCTAGGCGAAATCCTCTTCAGAAAAGGAGAATATGAGCAAGCCTTGGAACATTCCAAGGAAGCTTATAATATTTTCAATAGTAAAGACAAAATGGGAGAGGGTATTTCACTCCTACTAGTAGGGATAACTTCTTTCATTTTAGATAGGGATGCCAACATTTATAAGATATTTAATGAGGCTATGACCATCCTTGGTGAGACATCAAATAAGGCTCGGAGGATAGCCTATGATATTATAGAGACCCTTGAAACCCTCTAATGTGGTGAGTTTAATGGAGAAGAGAGAGAATATTGAAAGGATTATAAAGAAGTTAGAGGATGAAGACGAACTTGTGAGAACCCAAGTTATGGAATTATTGGAGGAGATTGGTGAAGCTGCAGTGGATCCCCTTATAGACGCGCTTTCACATCCAAACAAGCTTGTGAGAAGAGGCGCTGCCAGGGTCCTTGGTAACATGAAAAATCCAAGAGCCATAAAACCCCTTATAAAAGCCTTGAGCGACGATAATAAATGGGTTCGGCGGGAAGCTTCAACAGCTCTATCCAAGATGGGTGAAAAGGCGTTTAAACCATTACTCAAGGCATTAAAGGATGATGATTGGAAGGTTAGAGGCGCTGCTGCTTGGGCCATAGGCAATTTAAAGGATGAAAGAGCGGTGGATTCCCTAATAGAACTTTTAGATGATAAAAGCGGTTTTGTTAGGAGTGGGGCTGCATGGGCCCTCCAAAACATAGGGGGTGAGAAGGTAGAGGCTGCTATGAAAAGATTAAAAAGTGAAGGTTCTGGTTTCGCGAGGAGAATCGCCTCAGATTATATAGAGAAAAAATAATATGATAAAATGGGGGTTGATAATTTATGAAAGTGAGTATTATAGGCTCAACTGGTAGGGTGGGAAAATCAACTGCATTATGTCTCGCTGAAGAGGAAACTGTAAGCGTTTTACAAATGATTTCAAGAAAGGAAAGTTTTGAGCGCAGTAAGGGTGAGTTATTAGATATTAGTGATGCATTGGCGGCTAAGGGCGTTTCTGTTGAGTTGGAGACTTCATCAGATATTAAGGATGTGGATGATTCCAAGATTATTATCATAACTGCAGGAATTCCAAGAAAACCTAACATGGAAAGGGATGATTTAGCCCATGTGAATGGTCGTATAGTGGCTAGATATGCATCTGAAATAGGAAAATTTGCACCGGATTCTATGATACTTGTTGTAACAAATCCTGTTGATGTTATGACTTATGTTGCCCTCAAGTATTCTGGTTTTCATCGTAGTAAGGTTTTTGGTCTTGGGAATCACCTTGATTCCCTTAGGCTTAAGAATTATATGGCGAGGCATTTTAATGTGCATGTTAGTGAGGTTCACACGAGGGTTATAGGACAGCATGGTCCTTATATGGTGCCTCTTATAAGTTCAACATCTATTGGTGGCATACCACTTGAATATTATTCTAAGAGGGATTATTTTTCTAATTATAAGCCTTTTGATTTGAATGGTACTATTAAGAAGGTGATAAATGCGGGTAGTAATATTATTAGTAGGAAGGGTGCGACTGAGTATGGTCCGGCTTTTGCCATTTCTAATATCGTTAAGACTATTTTGAATGACGAGAAGAGGATATTGACTGTTTCGACTTTGATTGATGGTGAGATAGCAAATATAAAGGATGTTTGTCTCGGCGTCCCTGTTAAACTTGGAAAGGATGGTATTGAGGGTATTGTACCATTTCTTATGGATGATAGTGAAAGGGAGGCTTTTATTGAAGCGGCTGAGTTTGTGAAAGGTTCAACTTTGGAAGTTATGCGCTTGCTTGAAGAGGAAGGGTTAAAGGAACCTTGATACTTCATCTTCTTTTTTTTTATGGTGGGGGTTAGTCACCCAATGGAAACCTTTATATAATTGTTCAATTATAAGTGTATTTACGGGTAGTTTTTTGAACATTGTATAGTATAGTTTTTTTGTGTGAGGGTCCCAAAAAAATGTGCCGGTAACCATTTTCCGGTAGTATTATATTGGGAAACCAACTTAATATACAAAAAAAGTTCGTAAGGAGTTGCCCATGATAAAGATAGGAATACTAAACCTCCAAGGAGACGTCTCAGAACACTTCAAAATGACAAAAAAGGCCATAAAAAAATTGAAAATAGAAGCAGAGGCCATAAAAGTGAAAAAAAAAGATGAAATAAGATCATGCGATGCTCTGATAATCTCAGGTGGTGAAAGCACAGTCATAGGCAAACTCATGGAAAAAGAGAACATAATAGAAACCATAAAAAAAGAAAAAATACCAATAATGGGCACCTGCGCCGGGATGATACTCCTAGCAAAAGAAACAGACCACAAACAACCCCTACTAGGTATAATAGACATGAAAGTTCAAAGAAACGCATTCGGAAGACAAAGAGAATCATTCGAAGAAAAAATAAAAATACTAGGCAAAGAATTCAATGGCATATTCATAAGAGCGCCAGCAGTCACCAGAACCGGACCCAAAGTAAAAATCCTCTCAAAACTCAACGACAAAATTATAGCAGTAAAACAAGGAAAAAACATCGCACTGGCATTCCATCCAGAACTAGGCAACGACACCCTACTCCACGAACACTTCATAAAGGAGGTACTATAATTGTGCGGAATAGCCGGGATAGTATACAAAGATGGTAAACCCCACCAAGCAGGAAGAGACATGACAAAAATGCTCCACGCCCTACAACACAGAGGCCCAGACTCAGCAGGATTCTCAATCTATGGAGGACTAAACCTAGCCGACGACGAATACCTACTTAACATAGAAATCAAAGAAAAAAAAGGCCTACTAAAAAAGGTCAAAGAGACAATAGAAACCACAACAAGGATAAAATCAGAAGAAAAGATACAATCCGTAGAAAACTACATAATATACCGTTGCAAGATAAGCCTCGACTCATTCTCACAACTAAAACCCCTAATAATAGAAATAGACAAAATAGAAGACGTCACAGTACTAAACGGGAGTCACTCATTCGAAATGATAAAAGATGTTGGATCAGTCCTTGAAATAGCCAACCGCTATGACACATGGTCCAAAAAAGGCACACACGCCATAGGACACACAAGATTCTCAACAGAAAGCATAGTAGACAGATACCACGCACACCCATTCCAAAGCTACATAATCCCAGACATAACCGTAGTTCATAACGGCCAAATAACAAACTACTGGAAAATAAGAGACCCCTTAGAGAGAAAAGGCCACATATTCGAAACAACAAACGACACAGAATGCATAGTACACTACATAGCAGACAAACTCTCAAACGATTACACACTCGAAGAAGCCCTAGAACAATCAGTAAAGGACATGGACGGCCCATTTTCATACATCGTCGGAACACCAGATGGCATAGGAATAGCAAAAGACCAACTAGGCCTGCGACCAGGAGTAATGGCAGAAGATGATGAAATATTCGCTATAGCCTCCGAAGAAATGGCCCTAGGAGAAGTAGTAGATACAAGACACATTGAACAGATAGCACCCGGCGAAGTAAGAGTCTACGAAATATAAAGGAGGCCATATGATGAAAGAAGCAAAAATCGACGCAGAAGGGAAAACACCAAGAGAAGTTAACAGCAAACTCAAAAAATTAGCCAAAGAATATGACAGGATAATCATAGAAAACCCAAATGCAATGCACTACCTTGCAGCAGGCTTAACAGGAGACGTTGAAGTGATCATAGATGGATCAGCAGGATACTTCGCCGGTACAATGATACACGGCCCCAGGATAGAAATAAAAGGGAACGCCGGATGGTTCCCAGCAGATAACATGACCCGTGGCAAAATTACGATCCATGGATCTGCAGGTGACGGTGTAGGCCAGGGCATATATGGTGGCACAGTAATCGTAAAAGAAGATGCCGGTTCAAGGACGGGGGAAATAATGAAAAATGGGACCATAATCATCGGGGGAAACTCAGGTTTCATGACAGGACTCTACATGATGGGGGGACAGATAATAGTCCTAGGAAGCCTTGGAAAAGATGCTGGTGAATCAATTATACGCGGAAAAATTTATTTGAGGGGAGAAGCAGAAAGCCTAGGCAAAAACGCCAAGATAAAAAAGATAACAGAGAAAGAAAAAGGAGAATTAGAGAAAATATTAGAAAAAAGTGGCTTTAAATTAGAAAAGGCCGAATATGACAAGTTTAAGAAGATAGTACCGAGGAGTAGAAGGCCATTTTATGGTAAAGAAGTGGAGGAAGGATAAATGGATAAAATTGGCATGGTCGGCACCCCCTGTCAAATAACAGCAGCAACCCTCATGAAAGACTACGAATCCTTCATAAAAGAATTCCCAGTCACATTAAAAATAGGATTATTCTGCATGGAAAACTTCTCCTACAAATACCTTAAAAAACTCCTAAAAGGGAAAGGAATAAGTCTAAAAGAGATAATACAATGCAGAATAGAAGGCGGATCCGCTAAATTCCACTTAAACAATGGAGATATAATATCAGTACCCCTAAAAGAATTAAAAGAGGCCATGCGCAAAAGCTGCCAAATCTGTATGGATTATACAGCAGAACAAGCCGACATATCAATAGGTTCAGTAGGCTCACCCAGAGGATGGTCAACCATAATCATAAGAACAAAAAAAGGACTGGAGCTCATCAAAGCAGCTGAAAAGAATAAATACATCAAAACTAGGCCAATAGACGACCATGGACTTGAATTACTCCAAAGTTTAGCCGCAAAGAAAAAAGAAAAAAACCTAATTGAAATCAAAGAAAGAGAAAAAGTTGCAAGACAAGTAATGTACTGGAGAGTGATGCCCGAGACACAATACCTCGAAGAAGTAACTGATTATCAATTCAGAGACCTTAAAGGAGATGTTATAGATATAGGGGCCTGTGTATTATGTGGAGCATGCCTACTCTCATGTCCAGAGGAAATCATAAAAATAGAAGACAGAAAACCGGAAATAAGAGGAGAATGTCCACCAGCCTGTAACGCATGCTACATAGCCTGCCCAAGAACCTATGTACCAGACAACCTCATAAGCCATGAAACCGCAAAAAAACCACTCGGAAATTATATCAAGATACTGTCAGCCAAGGCCCCAATGTTCAAGGGACAAGACGGTGGAGTTGTAACCGCACTATTATCCTATGCATTATCAGAGGGGATAGTTGATAAGGTTCTAGTAGTTGACAAGGACACCCAGAACCCATGGAAACCCATCCCAAAACTTACAAGACACATTGAAGATGTTGTGAAGGCGGCTGGCACTAAATATTCAGCCTGTCCAATATTCAAAGCAATGGGAGGATCATGATGCCATTCAAAGTTGAAAGAAAAGCTGAAATATGTAAAAGGAACTTCGACAGACCAGGTTGTTGCTGGTACCTCTGCGATAACAGGGACGAAGAACAATGCAAAGGCTGCTTCTCATGCTATAACAACTGTCCACATGAAGTCTATGAGATAATAAAAGGGGAACCACACCCAATAAGACACGAAAATTGCGTAGGATGCAGAATATGCGAGGAAATGTGCCCTAATAATGCCATAGAGGTAAATGCGGTTGCAGAGGATAGGAGAAACGTATGGTCATTAGCAGACCTTACTGAAATACAAAGAAAATCAGAAGAGGGCACCTACAAGGTTAGAGGATGTGGTGCACTCCGCAGAATACCAACATTTGATGATCTCGTCCTAGTACCTGCGCAAGTTTCAAGACCACCAATAGACAAATACAGGGAACCATGCAACACAAAGGTCATATTAGGGGATAGGTACGCAGAAAACCCCCTAGAACTTGACACCCCAATAATGATAGCTGCAATGTCATTCGGGGCCATTAGCAAAGAAGCCAAAATAGCATTGGCCATGGGAGCCACACTCGCAGGCACGGCCACAAACACAGGTGAAGGTGGCATGCTACCAGAAGAGAGAAAATATGCATCAAAACTTATTGCACAATATGCATCTGGCAGATTTGGAGTATCAGCAGCTTACCTTAACAATTCAGAGGCTATCGAGATCAAAATAGGCCAAGGGGCGAAGGCTGGTATGGGTGGGCACCTACTAGGAGAGAAGGTTACAGGGGAAGTATCCAGGATAAGGATGATACCAGAAGGTACGGATGCCCTAAGCCCTGCAAGGCACATGGATATAGTCGGCCCAGAAGATCTTAGCATGAAAATATCACAACTTAGGGAAATAACCGATTGGAGAGTGCCGATAATGGTCAAGTTCACTTCTGGACGAGTAAGAGACGATGTTAAGATAGCTGCCAAGGCAGGGGCTGATATAGTTGTGGTTGATGGCATGCAAGGGGGTACGGGCGCCGGACCCGATGTTGTGACAGAACATGCTGGGATACCCACTATAGCGGCGATAGTAGAAGCTGATGAAGCCCTTAGGGAGGTTAACCTTCGCGAGGAAGTGAGCCTTGTAGCGGCTGGTGGGATAAGGAGCGGGGCTGATGTTGCGAAGGCCATAGCATTGGGAGCGGACGCGGTATATATTGGGACAGCAGCTCTTGTAGCTATTGGATGTAGGGTTTGTCAAATGTGCTATGCTGGAACTTGTCGCAAGGGTATTGCAACCCAGGATCCGTTACTTAGAAAAAGATTAGATTATGTTGAGGGGGGTAAACGGGTTGCAAGATACATTGAAGCCATGACGGAAGAACTTTGCATGTTAACACAACAGGCAGGTAACACTGATGTCAGAAAACTTGAAAAGGATGATCTTAGAGCGCTTAACCTTGAAACTGCAGCACTTACCGGTGTTAAAATGGCTGGGATGGAAGCACCACTCCCCTCTTTATAAATTTTATCATTTTTTTCTTTTGCATAACATATATTTAAATAGACAGTAATCTTTTATTATCCAAGAGGAGATTATTGGAAGTTGGTTTATTAATCAAAACATTAATCTTTTTATATGAGGAGTGTGAAGTTATGGGAAAGTCCTTGAAACTTTATGTCTTATTAGCCGCAACACTTTCATCATTCCTAACACCATTTATGGGTTCTTCGATTAACGTGGCATTGCCAGTTATTGGCAGGGAATTCCAGATAGATGCTATATTACAGACTTGGATCCCTACAGCTTATCTTTTGGCAGCTGCAATGTTCGCAGTCCCCTTTGGAAGATTGTCTGAAATCAAGGGCATGAAAAAAATATTCATCTATGGAAATATCATATTCTTCATAGCATCTCTACTTTCCGCATTAGCCCCAAATGCTATATTACTCATAATATTCAGACTATTGCAGGGTGTGGGCTCTGCGATGATGTTCGTAACAGGTTTAGCAATCCTTACAAGGGTTTATCCGCCAATGGAAAGAGGTAAAGTTATCGGTATAAACACGGCAGCAGTATATGTTGGCTTATCCCTTGGACCAGTGCTTGGAGGCGCCTTGACACATTATATTGGATGGAGGAGTCTATTCCTTGTAACAATCCCTATAACGCTACTTGTAGTGTTTATAATGTCAAGGGTCCGTGAAGATTGGGCTGATGCAAAAGGGGAAACATTTGACCTTGGAGGTTCGATATCCTATAGCACATTCCTCTTCCTATTAATATATGGATTCTCCATACTACCTGATAAGACAGCATATATATTGCTCATAGGAAGTATTTTGATAGCTTCACTATTTTTCTGGATAGAATTGAATAATCCAAGTCCCGTGTTTAACCTGAGATTATTTAAGAATTTCACCTTCACCTTTTCAAGTTTAGCAGCCCTCATCAATTATAGTGCAACCTTTGGTGTTTCACTACTTTTAAGTTATTATCTACAATACATAAAGGGTTTAACTCCGAATATAGCCGGTCTAATATTGGTAATTCAACCAGTTTTAATGGCCCTCGTGGCTCCAGTGGCTGGAAGAGCCTCAGACAAATTCAACCCCCAAAAGCTCGCAGCCTTGGGCATGGCTATAATATCAATTGCACTTTTCAGCTTAACTTTCATCAACGCCCTCACACCACTCTGGATGATACTTATTTCACTCGCGATCCTTGGGATAGGATTTGGTTTGTTCTCTTCGCCCAACACTAATGCTATTATGAGTTCAGTGGAAAAGAAATACTTCGGTATCGCATCTGCTACAGTAAGTACAATGAGACTTATCGGTCAAAGCTTCAGCATAGGTATAGTAACCCTAATATTCGCTCTAATCCTCGGAAGGGTGAAAATAGAACCTTCAAACTTCAATTTATTATTACGAAGCACCCATATTTCCTTTTCAGTTTTTGCTATATTATGTTTTATAGGTATATTCGCCGCCTTGGCTCGGCGCAGGAGCGCAACTAATGAAACCTAGGATAAAAATATTAAAGGACGGCCCATGCCTCGTCATGGGGAACATACCCTTATATTATGGTGAAATAGTAACTGACGAAGAAGGACATACTATTGACATTATAGAGAAGGGTGAATATACCCCTAAGGGGACTTATATTCTCTGTAGGTGTGGCGGATCCAATGATAAGCCCTACTGTGATGGTACTCATTCAATTATAGGTTTTGACGGTGCCGAAACCGCGAGTAGAGACCCGTATATTTCACGTGCCCTTACATTTGAAAGTGAAAAGGTCAGATTAACAGATCTACCAGAACTTTGCGACCATTCACGTTTTTGCATGCGCGCTGGTGGTATAAGAGAACTGATAAAAAAAGGAGACCCTGAGAGTATTAAAACAGCGATAGAGGAGGCTGAGATCTGCCCTTCAGGTAGACTTGTATTATGGTTTAAGGATACTGGCACAGCCTATGAAAAAAAGTTTGAGAAATCCATTGTTGTAATATATGATAAACAGAAAAAATGTGAAGGTCCATTATGGGTTAGGGGTGGTATACCCATAGAGTCCAGTGATGAGTACGAGTATGAAGTTCGAAATAGGGTGACTTTATGCCGTTGTGGATTATCAGAGAATAAACCATTCTGTGATGGTAGCCATTGGATGACCAGCGAAGAAAAATTAGCATTCAAGAAAAAATGGGGACTCCTCTAAAAGATAAAAAAATGGGAGGATTAAACTGGTATGATGTCCCTCCCATAAACTTCGTTTATAACTTCACCCAAACCAACGTATATTGCACTTGCACCCGTGAATATGCCCTCATACCCCGCTATCATGGTTATAAGTTTGGATCCTGTTAGTTCACCAATTGTAAGTAGGAAAAACAGTACTGCGAGGCTTATGAATATCACTTGCAAGCCCCTACTTAACCTTAGGGTTGCTATAAACATTAGCAGGGTAAATAGCCCCCACATGAACAGGTATGCTGCAAGCGACGCTGGATCGGCAGTCTGGACTGGTGTACCTGTGGTCTTAAGGATTGTAATCTGCGGAACCATTAACAAGAATACTAGTGACCACCAGAATAGTCCATAGGATCCGAATGCTAGGGTTGCGAAGGTGTTACCTTTCTTATATTCCATTGCACATGCTAGTATCTGGGCTATCCCACCATAGGCAAAACCCATGGCAAGTATCATGCTCGTTAGGGGTATTAATCCAGCGTTATGTACATTTAACAAGACAGTAGTCATGCCAAAACCCAGCAGTCCTAGTGGGGCCGGATTTGCCGTTTTATCAACTATGGTAACGGTTTCTTGTCCCATTTCAACTTCACCTTTATTCTTCGAGTGTGGAGGTGTCTCCTAGTTCTAATCCTTCTTCTTTGGCTCGGAGTATCCTCCTCATTATTTTACCGCTTCTGGTTTTTGGGAGTTTATCAACTTGGACCATTTCCCCAATAACTGCTACTGGTCCTAGTTCGTGTCTTACATGTTTTTTAAGATCCCCTATCAAGGCGGTGTTTAAACTATAGCCTTTTTTGAGTATGAGGAAGGCTTTGATAACTTCCCCTTTAACTGGGTCTGATTTTCCTATTACGGCTGCTTCAGCGACTGCTGGATGTGATACGAAGGCTGATTCGACTTCTGCAGTCCCTATCCTGTGTCCTGCTATGTTTAGCACGTCATCTGATCGTCCTTGTATCCATATGTACCCGTCTTCATCCATGCGGGCCATGTCACCTGTAGTGTACACGCCCCCTGGTATGTTTTCCCAGTAGGTTTCAATGTAGCGTTTCTCATCCTTGTAGAGGGTTCTTAGCATTGCAGGCCATGGTGTTTTGATTACGAGGTGGCCTCCTTTTCCGGGTGGTACTGGTTTTCCGTTTTTGTCAACGATTTCTGCTTCTATTCCTGGGAGTGGTTTTGTTACGGATCCTGGTTTTAGTGGTGTTACTGGTAGTGGTGATATGAGGTGCATTCCTGTTTCGGTCTGCCACCATGTGTCCATTATTGGACATTTTTCTCTGCCTATGTTCTTGTAGTACCATATCCATGCTTCTGGGTTTATTGGTTCTCCGACGCTTCCTAGTATTTTAAGGGTGGAGAGGTCGTAGAGTCTGGGGTATTTGTCACCGAATCTCATTAGGTGTCTTATTGCTGTGGGTGCGGTGTAGAATTTTGTTATGCCATGTTCTTCTATTATTTTCCACCATACTCCTGGGTCTGGATAGTCTGGCGCTCCTTCGTATACTACTGTAGTTGTGCCTACGAGTAATGGCCCGTATACGATGTAGCTGTGGCCTGTTATCCATCCTATGTCGGCTGTGCACCAGAATATGTCGTCGTCGTGTATGTCGAATACTAGTTTTGTTGTGGTTGATACTCCTACCATGTAGCCTCCTGTCGTGTGGACTACGCCCTTGGGTTTGCCTGTTGTACCTGAGGTGTAGAGTATGAATAATGGGTCTTCAGAGTCCATTATCTCTGGTTCGCATTTGTCGTCCTCTCCTTCGATTATGCTATCGAAGAGAACTTCTTTCCCGCTGATATCTGATAGTTCTATTGGTATTCCTGTGTGTTCTAGTATGACTGTTGTTTGGACTGTGGGACAGCGTAGGATTGCTTCGTCAACTATTTTTTTGAGTTCGATGATTTTGCCTCGTCTGTATGTTCCGTCTGCTGTGACTATTATCTTGGCTTTTGCGTCGTTTACTCTTTCTACTAGTGCTCCTACGCTAAGACCGGAGTAGATTACTGTGTGGGGTGCTCCGATTTTTGCGCATGCTAGCATTGTTATGATTGCTTCTGGGCACATTGGCATGTAGAGTGCGACTACGTCTCCTTTTTTTATTCCTAGGCTTTTGAGTGCGTTGGCCATTTTGTTTACTTGGCGGTATAGTTCGTAGTATGTTAGTTTTTCTTCGTCTCCTCTTTCGTTTACGTAGAGTATTGCTACTTGGTTTCTTTTGGAGGTGTGTATCCATCGGTCTACTGCGTTGTAGGTCATGTTTATTTTGCCATTGGTGAACCATTTGTAGAATGGTTTGTTGCTGTCGTCGAGGACTTTGTCCCATTTTTGGAACCATTCGAGTTCTTTGGCTTTTTCTGCCCAGTATTTTTCTATGTTTTTTCCTTTTTCTAACTCTGCCTCCCAGTTTTTTATGTGGGCTTCTTCCACAATTTTGTAGTTGGGTTTGAAGACCCTTTTTTCTTCTAGGAGAACAGTGGTATCCTCGGCCATTTTTTTGCCACCATTTTGTTTTTTTCATTGTTTTTTAAGTTACACCACTATATAAATTTTACTGATTAATCATGATAAATATGATTTTTTGAAAAAAATAATATTACATGGGTGGCATTCCACCCATGCCTCCCATTCCACCCTCTTCAGATTCCTTCTTTGGAACTTCAAAGCCCTTTGCAGCTATCATGTCATCGATTCTTAGTATCATTTCTGCTGCTTCTGCTGCTGACTGTATGGCCTGCTTCTTAACTCTGTGTGGTTCTAGTACTCCTGCCTCTTTCATGTCAACTACTTTGCCCTCGAAAACGTCTAAACCCATGTATGG
>NZ_QLOE01000014.1 GCF_003264935.1 Methanothermobacter tenebrarum | reverse complement strand
ACTCTCCCTGAAACTTGGCTTCCTGTTCCTGTAGTGCCCGTGTAACCCGGACTTGGCCCCGGAGCCCCTGGTGTTCCTGGTTGTCCTTGAACTGATGGCGTTCCTGGCGTTCCTGGGATTGTGATTTCGGCTCCAGTCGCGGCTGCAACTACACCTGCAAATTTCTTGAGAGCGGCGGAATTCAAAGATGAAAGCTTTACAAGCCACTGATTGAATACAATGTTACTACAAGTGTGGTGGCAACAGACAACACCATACTGGTTTACCATGTTTATGTACTCATTGGCAAGGGATGTTTTAACTTCAGGGGTGGGATTCCAGTAGCCCTTTCTTGCTGTTTCAAGGAGCCGTGCTATGATTGAAGTTCTTGCATAAGGGTTTGCATTATTGAAGAAATCCTTGAGGCCCAGGTTATAGGTGTCCATTACATATATGTTGGTTACTTGGTTCCATGTTGATTCTTTCACGAGGCTGGGGTTTGTGACCTGCCACATCCAAAGGTTTTCTATGAAAGAGTCCATGTACCTGGCGCCATCATAACCGTTTTCCATCATACCCTTTATCCAAACTGGGTTGGAGTAGCGGCTTAGAATGTCTCTGTTGAAGAATTGTGCGAATGTTTCGATCTTTGCCTCGCCCTTGAGATTACTTATATACATTGATGGTTGCGCACCTGAAACCTTTTCTATTGCTAGGCTGAGACCTCCTAGGTATGCTGCCACCATTGGATGTTCTAATACGCCGTAAAGGTTTGAACTTCTACTAAACATTGAAACATTTACTTCCCTAAGATTTTCTTCAAAAACGTTTGGGATTTTCACACCCCAAGTATCGGTGCTGTAGGCGGCTGACATTCTTTCAATGTAAAATTCTGCAAGTTGCATTCTTTCTTCCCATGTGTTACTTGCTGGTATGGCCTCTTGGAGTCCTGGTGAATAAGCTCCCGGTTCTTCTGAAAATATTCTAAGTAGTGAAAATTTCATGGCCTCTGTTTCATTGTAATCTTCAGCTTTGAGTTTTTCATAGATTTTCTCGGAGTTGATTTTAACATAATTGCTGGTGTCATTTGCTCCCGCAGCAAGTTTAATTGCCTTGTCAAGGAGACTAATAAGGTCTATGTGAAGGTCCCTGTAGAGGCCAGAAGTTATGATTGTAACATCGATGCGTGGCCTTCCAAGGTCTGTTATGAGTTCAACATCTTTTACTCTACCCTTCGTGTCCCATACTGGCTTTACACCTAGAAGGTATAGTATCTCTGATTCCATGACTCCTTGGTGTCGCATTGTTTCACAAGCCCATAATACATATGCGATTTTCACTGGGTATTCTCCATATTTTTCTAGGTATTCTTCAAGGAATTTGTCTACGAGTTTTTTTCCGGTTTCCCATGCAACCTTTGTTGGTATGGTTCTTGGGTCGAATGGGTAAGGGTTTCTCCCAGTGGGTAGGGCTTCTGGGTTCTTTATAGGGTCGCCTCTAGGGCCCGGGGTTATGTATGCGCCCTCGAGGGCGTTAAGTATGCTCGTTATTTCATTCTTAGACTCTATGATTCTCTGGTTGTAGTCTATTGCCAATTCCAAGTATTCCGTGATTTCTGGTGTTGTATTGCCAAATATTTTGAATTGGGCTTCTTCGGCTGTGAGATTATTGAGTATTACTTCTTTGAGTAGAAGTTTTGATGTTTCTTTGTCAATCTTCTCTGGTAACATGGCTTGTAGTAGCTGTATTAGTTGGTCGCCTTCAGGGACAACACCAAGTGTATGGGAACCATATGGCATGTAACTGGCTTTGATATCTTCTAGGTATCCTGTGATTTCGTCAATAAACTCTTCAAAGCCTATTTTTGGGTTGTATTCTAATCCTAGATCTGCTGTTTGGTTAATTATCTCATTTTTGTATGCTTCTTTCAGTGTGGGGTCTGTTGTTTCTCTGTAGAGTTTGATGTTATCATATAAGGTTGTTAGGTTACCATAGAGGCTTGTTGGTAAGAGTACTGGTGTCATGAAGTTTATGATTAGCATGTTAGCTCTCCGTTTATCGAAGATGGCTGGCGCGTCCATTGGCAAAACATGTATTATTGGAGTGTCTTGTAATAGTATTGCACCCCAGTCCTTTGCTGAGAGTCCTGCTTGTTTTCCTGGCATTAACTCCACTATACTAAATATTGAAAGTATTGCATCTGCACCATACACTTTATTGATCCACCAGTAAAATGCGAGTATTTGGTGCGTTGGCGGCAATTTACCAGTATTATAAAGGGTAGTGTTGTCCTGTAACCATCCCCATACCGGTTCAGGGGCCAATAATATGTTACCAAACTCTAACATTGGTATAACAATATACTTTCCTGTACTGTTACTATAGACCATGATCTTCCCAGGTGGAGGCCCCCACGCATCTATCACTTCTTTTTTCTTATCTTCTGGAAGTTCGTTGAACCATCTGAGGTATTCTTCTTCACTTATCAGTATAACCTGACCTTCTTTAACTCTTTTTTCTAGTTCTCCTGGGGCCCATGTGCCGATGTTGCTGCCTATTTCTGCCATTAACTTTGCTAGTTCATCCTCTGAGGGCAATGGCTTTTTGCCAAGGTAATATCCTCTCTCTTTCATGGCTTCTAGTAGCCTTTTTATGCTTGCCTGGGCATTTAAGTAGTAGTCGATGTCAGCGCCGACATTCGCTTTACCGCCCCCTTCACTATAATATGTTATCACTATTTTCTTGAGGCTATTTGGAAGTCTTTTGAGTTTTGCCCATGATAGTGTACGGTTTACTAGCCATTCTATCTGGTAGGGTATGGGTTTATTGTAGATGATTCCTGTTTGGGGGTCTGTTTCCTTCGCACTTATCACGATTGGTTCTATTATCCCATCCATTTCTGCGAATGCAAGTTGATAAAGTTCACTTGATGGAACTCCTTGTATGCTGTTTTCCCAGTCTTGTACTGTCATGTTAGGTGAAAATAAGCGTATGCCATTTAGGACTGTTACATTAAGCTTCTGGAGGTCTTTGATGCCCTGTGTCCAATTTTGGGAGTTGAGTAAGCTACCCCTTGAAATTACTATTGCAGCATCTATCACTGGTTTACCATTCAATAGGAAGTATTCTATTGATTTAGGGTCTCTGTATGTGTATGTTGCCACTATTACATTGGCATTTTTTGCCTCGAAGGCTCTTATGAGCGCGTCTAATAGTGGACCATCCCTTGCCATGTCAGTATATTCTGTCGTGAGTATACCGATGGTCGGGGAACTTTCATTGTACTTGCCAGTGTTATTGTACCATTGTAGGTAACTGGTGAGGTTATTGAATATTTCGGGGGCGTCTGGATGGTATATCCCCCAGAGCGGTCTTTCTATTGGCGGTTCTATAGTGGCTGTGTAATTGAAGAAGGAAACTGCTAAGAATATGGTGAGGCGTTTCAAATTTTCATAGCTTGTGTAGTTTAAATATTTGAGTGTCTGAATGTAGCGAGTGTCGTTGGTGTCAATGTTTTGCAATTCTAGGATTGGAGCGTAATTTTGGCGTGCTGATGGTTCTACACAAATCATCACATAAGATCCATTGTTTTTAGCTGCTTTGACCTTATCTTTTAAGGTTTCCCAGACCGGCGCTGAAAGGCCGCTTCTTGTCCCGAAGATTATAAGATCTCCTTTCACTTCGTATGTGAGGTTGGTGTCTGTCCTGCCAGGTTCTCCTCTGAGTTTTATTTGGTTTTTGATTGAAGGGTCTTCTGCTACTTTGTTGATGAGAGCTACTTCGTTTGGGCTGGAGCTTATTATAAGGATTTCGGGGGTGTTCTGAGTTGTTGTATTTTCTGCAGATGATGTCCCTATCATACAGAATATGATGATAGGTAGGAGTAGTAATATTATTTGTTTTTTCATCTCTACCACCATCTAAAATTTACTTTATAAAATATCAACTAAACTTTAATTATATAAAGTTTACTCTACCTTACACTCAAAAAGCAAAGCATAAATTAAGGCCATTCCAAACTCCAAAACCAAAAAAACTTACAATTGGCGCTTAATCCATAAAATAGAGCCTTTACCACTTACCTATTTTATAATTATAATGAAAACCTCCTCCATGACTAACTAAAGACCTTACAATCCAAAACAAAACTTAACCATTTTAAGCAAAGAATTTCCTTCCAGAACCATCCATGAGTAATATCAAAAAATAGGAAAAATAACATCCACCAATGAATTCTCTAACTATCCCCCCATCATTCCCCCTCTTCATTGAATCAGCCCTTATCAATTCCCTGACTTCCTTCCATAAAAGGGAAATCTTTCGACCTCTATGTAGATTCATCTATTTTCCCACATATATGCTGATTGTGATTACTTACATGACAATTTTTATAAAACAAGAAGTTAAAAATTATCTAAGGGCTTCCGGATCTTGTAAAAATATATTTTACTTGCGGCGGTCATGATGAAACAATTAAGTGCAAAAGTTTTTTATTCGCCTGTTAAAAATCCCGAAAAAATAGAAGAAATGAGAGTAGAGGATGACCTGGAAATTGTAGATAGTTCTGTTGAACACATTATCCATGAAAAAACGGAAAAAAGTTTCCCCGAGAATAATATTGTCGAAAAGAAATTTATAGATTTCATGAAAAAAATTTAAAAGTTGATCGTGAGGATGTAAAAAAATTCTTTGAATTTATATCCAAACATTTGTATGGGAGAGCGAGAGAACCCCAAAAGTATCTAGCTTTGATAGTAACAAAGAAATATTCTTTTATTTACCATTTTAAATTAGAAGAAGCAATATCTTTTGAAGAAAATCGTATTAGGAAATTTATGAAGTATCTGGATAGTCCCAACTTGCTTAAATTTATCTATAGAAGCGTTGATGGATATTTCAAGATATATGATAAATACAATACAAAGGGTTGGAAAAAGCTTCTAGGCTTGGAACCAGAGTATGAGGCGAAAGGAAATGTGAAAGTTCGAATAAACAGGAGTGGAAAAACGGATGTTGTCGTGGAAACCTATGTAGATGATCTGGAAAATATCAAAGATTCTATAAAATTCAGATGGGAAAACAAAAAAGCTGACATTCAAATTTCAGACGCAAAAATAGCCGAAGTAATCATCTATGGAAAAAAACTAGATCCAAGAGATGTGCCTAAAAAAATAAAATATGAAAGGCTTGGCATAGGAAAATTCATGGCCGAATATAAACACCAAGCCGAAAGAGGCAAAATAGAAGAATCAAAAGAACGGGTGAATGAGATCCGAAAGCCCGAGGAAAGATTAAATGGAAAAGAGGAAACATTTTTTATCCTTGGATCTAACAGAGAAGGTGAAGAGCTAATAGAAACCATGAAAAAGGAAATGAAAAACGTGTTTAATCTTGGAGTTGTAGAACTAAATGATTTTAATAGCGAATATGAGACCATTAAAATAGGAAATTTTGAAATATTCGGGAAGATAAAATCAAATGCCAAGATAAAAGAAGTTGAAAGCTATTTCAATAAAATAATATCAGAAACAAAAGAATACTCAAAATTAGCGAAATTAGTGTACTACATTGGATTATTGACATCATGCCAATTTCTAAAATCAGAGGGATTCAAAAACAAGATGCAGAGAGCCGTTGAAGAAAACTTAAAGGAACATCTCTCCAGATTGGATGAAAGTATAGAGTTAAGAGAAATAGACAAACTCTGCATAGAATTTAAAGCAAAAGGCTTCTTCGAGAACTCTGCTAAAAAGTTTTCAAAGAAACTAAAAGAAAACTTTGAAAAGAAGAATAATAAAATATGCACTTACTTCATCGGAGTAAACGAAGATACAGGAACTTTCACTCCAATACCATTAAGTAGGATGAGGAACGAATACCGTGAAGAGTTAAAGAAGAATTTAGAAGAGCAGGGCATAAAAGTTCTCTTAGTTGAAAAAAATCCCCATTTCAGAAAAGGGAGGAATACTTATCATAGTCTTATACAAAGAAAGAGAGGCCATTTGAAAAATCTTATCAATTGACGTTACTTCAGGAGTTCTAAAAATTTTTCACATGTTTTGCTTGTTTGAGAATAAAATTCAAGTTTTGGTGCAATTTCATCATGAAGTGGAGGGACAATAACAACCCGAGCCTCATTTAAAGTTTTTTTAAGTTTTTCTATGACTTCCTTTTCTACCTGCATTTCTTGAAACCATCCCCTCTGGAGAACTTTACATTCTTGATACGCGCGGCATCTTGCCAGTCATGTATTTCAACACTCACATACCGCTCTTCTTCCGACCCCATAAATTTTTGATCTTAGCAGAATATTGTCTCAGAACATCTTCATCATTTAAGAATAATTCAAGAGCTTCCTTAAGATTTTCTATCGCTCTTTTTCTAGTTTCACCTTGACTAGCCACGCTTGTAAATTGCAATAAACCAATTTCCCTTTTTTCAATTGATATGAGGAGTCTTAATTTGTGCATAGCCATAAAAAATCACCTATTCTCCGGAGGATTCTTACTTTATCGATGTAAATTATTATATCTTTCTATGGAATGGGATCTCTACTCTTTGAAGTACCCACTTGTGCTCCATGGATATCTAGTCAAGTTTTAACATTTTTCTCCGTTCTAGTGCTTTGAGGAATCTTTGAGAGTTAATTCAAGTCTGCCGAATTCTCTTTTGCCCATGCAAGCAATGCAAAAAAGCCTAAAATAAAGAGATACAACCTCCAATATTCCATTTATTGCCTGATACTCTCTATTCCAAATCCAAATATGGTTCCTCTAAGTATTGCCTCATAGGTGAACAATGCTCCTTCGGCTATTATCCTTACGGGATGTTCTCGCTTCAAGATTATCATTTACGATTGGAGAAAATAAATTTTCCAATACAATGCTCATTATCTACTCATCTAATTTTTAGAGTGTAAAATGGCGATCTTTCAGGCTGCGATTAAATATTCGGTCACGCCAAGAATTCACACCCACAAGGTTAATATCACAGAAAAAGCATTAGGGATAATATAAGCATCCCTTTGATGAAAATTGCAACAACAAGCTTAATATCTAACAATCTGAGAAGGAGTGGAGTTCAAATATTGTGCTCTCCAAAGGTTATTTTGGACGATAAAAGTTTTCAACTTTAGAGGGTGATGAAAATGGATTATAGTGATATAGTAAGATTTCATGGCCATTCCTGTGCAGGAACGGCGATTGGATATAAGGTTGGTGAGATTGTAGTTGAGATTTTTGGAAGATCAGAGGATGAGGAGATCGTTGCAATTGTTGAGAATGATAGTTGCAGTGTCGATGCTGTCCAGTTTATGACTGGATGCACATTTGGCAAAGGCAACCTAATATTCAAAGATCATGGGAAGCACGTCTACACATTCATCGAGAGAAGGACTGGCGAGGGGGTGAGGATATCCTTCAAAAAGTCTTTAGAAGAGTTTATGGATGAACTGGGCGTTAAAGATAGGGTTGAAATGACACAGAGGATGCTTGAGATGAGCCCATACGACCTATTCGAGGTTAAAAGGATATCAGCGAAGCCCCCTGCAAAAGCTAGGATATATAGGTCTGTCAAGTGCAGTGAATGTGGCGAGCCAGTCTCTGAACATCGTGCAAGGATAAAAGATGGTCAAATAGTCTGCATCCCCTGCTTCAACAAAAATGGAGAGGATTATTGACTGAAATATCCAGAATCCCATTCTCTTCATACCTTCAAGAGTATCGGTAAAAGGAGGAGTTCTCTTTGAAAAACCTTTTAGGCTGCCTAATCTTCTTTTTTTTGAATTGATTTCATGTATATAGGTTTCTCCGCGAAGAGCAGAAAATATAGCTGCTAATGCGCAAAGTATGGCGCCAAATAATATTCTAAAATCGGCGCATTCCTGATATATTTCCTGTCCTTTCATAAAGAACAGGAGCAGATGCCATAATCCACATCCCAATTATTATACTTGGCTTGTAATCTGTCGAGGGCGTATCCTCTCCCAACCAAATTCCTCAGCCACCGGCCCGCCAAGGAAAAGAATATGCTGGGATAATAACCCATGGCTGAGACAAGACCCCCCACATTTTAGGGGCTGGTTCACCACAGAATTGCTAAAAGGAGTGACAATCCAATAGTTGGCATTAATAAAAATATGGGGTATGAGTCAGAGTTTCCCAAAGCTGAAATCTATACCTCCTTTTCAATAATTTTTTTCACCCCATCTAAACCCTTCACTCGTGTACGTGAGGATAAAAGCTGCTATTGTGGGGCTGAATGGGGCGATATAATCTAAGGCTCCAAAGAACTTCAGGTAGCCAAAGTAGCCAAACGCTATTAGAAAGAATATATAAAAGCTTTTTCGGATTTATTTGTAATTTGCAAAGGTGACACCCACAGGCAATGATCTAAAACTTTTCTTCTAATCGACCATTTTGTATAACAGTATATAATCCAGCTTTATAATATTGGGGGGTTGAGCATCCCCTGGGGGAACTCCTCTTTTTCAAAAAGAATATAAATGGGGAGAATCTTAATAGAAGATTTAGTGGCAAAATTTTGTGCCCCCAAAAAAAGGATAATATTAGACTTCCCAAATCCTCTTAGGGGGGAATTCCTTGAAAACCAGCACATTAATAATAATATTAATAATAGCAGGCCTTATAGGGATAATAGGAGCAGCATATTTATTACAAGGTGAGGAAACCAAACCTATAGTGATTAATGTTACCCAGAAAACACCATATAATGTAACACCTGCCCGGGGAGCTGCAGAACTTGTAGCAGTACAAGAGGGTCCTAAAACAGTGCAACCTGGTACAAATGTGACGATAACTTGCAAAATAAAAAACATAGGATCTGAACCAGCTGAAAACATCACAGTAACCTCGCAGGTATTTGAAAAGCACATAGACAAGATAAACCCCAATGAGGAAGTGGAATTCACAGTTGAAGTATACATCCCAACCCCTGAAGAGGTTGAAGAATCCTTCGGTCCAAACGCAACACTCTCAAACCCCTTCTACATTGGAGGATACACCGTAATATATTATGACATAAAAGGCAAACATGAAATCAGCTCTAACTCACTCAGAATAAACTTGATCTAGGGGGGCCTCTGGATGTCCCCCCAAAAAAAGGAGGGATGGGAGGATTATGGGATTGGGATGAGACCTGGATTGTCCCCGGTAATGCGTTCTCCCCCAGTACGTGTTACTATGAATGTGTTCTCAATTCCAACCATTCCCACACCCTTGATACCTTTTTTGGGTTCGATGGCTAATGTCATATTTTTTTCGAGTGGTTCTTTGAATTTTTCGGCGATCACCGGCACCTCATCTATTAATAGACCTATGCCGTGACCTAGGAATTTAACTTGATTTTCTTTGAAGCCCATGAAGTTTTTTCGGAAGTCCTCATCGATTCCGTCCATTATCCTCTTATAGATTTCTGCGGGGCTTATACCAGGTTTCAGCATCCTCTTGATCTTGTCTTGTATTTTGAGACATTCTTGGTGGGCTTTTCTGGCTTTTTCTGGGATTTTACCTTTGAAGATGTAGGTCATGGTTTTGTCTGTGTGATAGCCTTCTATGCCAAAGCCGATATCAACATAGACTAGGTCGCCTTTTTTTAGTTTTCGGTGATGGCTTCCGAGTAGTGGTGCTGCTGGTGACAATCCGCGGTTTCCACTGGCTCCATTGAAGTATGATGGGTAAAGTGGTGTTTCACCAAATCCTATGTGTCCGAGTAGCATTTCGGTGTCGAACATTCCAAATCGCGTGACACCATGGTATCCTTCTTCTATCATGATTTGGAAGAGTTTTGCACCGAGTTCGGCTTCACTCATACCCTCATAAAGCAGATTGGGTACGATGTTTTCGAGTATGTGTTGGTGTTTTTTACCGGATTTTCTCATTAGTTTAAGTTCGTATTCACTTTTTATGGCCCTCACCCATCCTATGATAGGATCGACCCTCTTATATTCTTTGATTGGGAAGTATTTTTTGAATCTTTCATAGAATCTTAGGGGTAGGCTTTCTGTTTCAAGGTATATGATATTTGGGGTTTTTTCGAGGGATTGGCTGGCGTCGCGGAAACTATGCATGCGCCTTATATCCTTGAATTTGGATTCTTCAAGGGCGCGTTGGTAGCTGCGCCTTACCCAGAATATTGGATCATCATCCCTTGGTATGATTAGCATGCCATCTTGCATCGTACCAGTAAAATAATATTGGTTTATCTTGGTGAATATTACTGCCATCTCCCAGCTAGGATCTGAATCATTTAACTTTTCCTTGAAGCTTTTCATACGATTTCTGAGTTCATGAGAAGGTACCAATTCAAAGCCCCCACACACAGATATGATAATAGTAGTATGTTCTTTTATTTTAAAAGAATTTTTTAGTATTGTAGAGGTTTCATCAAATCAGTAAGGGGTTTAAACCGTGATAGGCTCCCCCCACACTGGTATATCCACAAAAAAAGTATTATGTAGGGGGATCCACACAGAAAGATAAGTCTTCCCTGGGGAGATCCTATGATATCTTTAAACTTTTTATTATTTTTTTGAATGTAGTTTGATCGCTCTGGGAACTCCAATAGTATACTTGATATCCAAGGTTTTCATTTACTTTTAAGTGTGCAATGGTAACATAGCCAGTTCCAATGGTATATTGGATGATGGCAGCGTTATACCCGGCTACTGTCACATTTTCCTCTGTTGATATGATCCGTGACTCTTGTATGGATGACTTCATTTCCTGGAGCCATTCACTTGGTGATCTCACATAACCTGTGCTTGAGGCTGTTAATTTCACAACTGCAAATTCTTCTGTGTCATTTCCAAGATATGTTATAATCTCTGCTGAACCAAATTCTGATGTAGGAAGATAAGTCTCCAAGTCACTCACAGATAAATTCTCCCAACTTTGGGGATAACTGAATGTTACACCATCCCCAGAAAACGTCTTTTCCTGTGTTCCTGTGCAGCCAAATCCAAAGGCCACAATGGCTAATATAAAAATTGGCAAAAGCCTTTTCATGAAAAAAATCCTCCACAAAAATTATAATATTACTTTTCATCTCAATACATATAAAATTATGGAATCCACAACCAAGTATGGAAATTCCCCCCCTAAACTTTGAATAAGCACAGAAAAAATGAGAATACAAATTGGGAATTGGCAAAATTTATTGTAGGGATGCTTTCACTTGCCACTTTCCTATTGGGGGGGTTAAATGTCCAAGCCTTAAGTTTATATCGGGCTTTTTTGATTCCGCGCCGATAGAAAATCCTATTTTTCTGTAGAATGGCACAATCCAAAAACCCCCCCACTAAATTGGCACACGTGAAATATGGTGACCTTTACAATACTTTTTCATCTTCTCGCCAAGAAAAGGACACTACACACAAAAAAAGGAGGTATTGCCTCCTCATCAACGTGCATTATACTCACACCCTCCAAAGGACATAATAGAACTTCCACAGACTCTCTTAGATGGTGAGGGTAGTGAAGCCTCCCAAGTTTGATGGCATGAGCCAAAACTAAAACCCATCACCAGGCCTTCACGTAAAGGATGCAAAAGGCCTACAAAGCAAAAGAGCATCCGATACCCTGCAATATCATCCTAAGACTTTTAACAATCAAAAAAAATACGAACCCCCTCCACACTTATAATAGAACTGATATAATATTATAGGGGGGTGGGCTATATTGAATGATGAAATACTCGTGTTCCATTATGCTGACCGGGCGAAAGCATTCATAATAGAAGTATTCAGACTATTTGAATACTATGAGGGATTAGAGGGTTCAGAAGAGCTGGAAAAACTTATGCTAGAAATATTCAAGGGATGTGAAAAAGAACTGACACTTGGAAAAACAGTCTGCTCCAATATAAAGTGGGCACAAGATTACTTTGAAGACGCGTCAAAACTGGCCAGGGAACTTATAAGAGATTTTAACAGAAAAGACCATGAACGAGTAAAAGAGGATCTAAGAAACATGTTGAATAAAATGACAACCTGCGCGGCCACAGCAGAAACAAAGAACATAGATTAACTTACCACTCTTAGTAAACTGCACGAAACGGGGGGGTATACAACAAACTTACATGTTAGAATAGTCCACAATCTATAACATGGGTTATTGATGGATCTGGAAAAAATCAGGAGGGAACCTCCAATAGATTACCCATTATAGTTATCTACCCGGAGGGAGTTAAGAGTGTTATTATCATTGTCTTGATTATGAATTCCACCCCCCCTAAAAAATTTTGGTTGCTTTTTTATCATATTATCAAGGACCCTTTTTTTCTATCATTTTCAATAGGATTCAATGCATGAGAAGAACTTTCTGTGTGGGGGGGTGTTTGTACATGCCAAAAAAAGTGGTGGGCGATCATATAAGGCATGAGTATAAAGGGCCTGGTAGCCTCTAACCTTATCTGGCAAAGCAATTAAAGTCTATTTTTGGGTTTTGGCGTTGATAATGGCCATTAAGAGAAATCCGAGTCCGACTCCGATTATTGCACCTATATCTGGCCTGTTAACTGCTAATCCAATACCCATGCATACTAGTATGCAACCTACAAAGGCTAAACTTCCATATTTTTTCTCTTCGCTCATTTTTTTCACGTCCTATTTGTTTTTATGACCCACACACATTTTAGGTGGAATCCTCGATTTTTAAGCGCTTTTTTTGTGTGCGGGTCATTTTTTCAGGTCCCCATATTATTAGGATGATTATCACCACGATTATGTTTAGTATGAGTGAGTATAGTCCCCCTAGTTTGGTTGTGTTAAGTGGGAATATGAAGTGTGAAAGGTTGCCTGTTGTGTGGAGAAGAAGTACTGCTAGGATGCTTTTACCTGTATTGTTGTATACCCATGTAAATATTATTGAAAAAAGGACTGTTCCCAGGATAAAGCCCCAGATTGGCACATTATAATACATTTCCTGTCTGGGCATGAAAAACAGAGGGAGATGCCATAATCCCCATATTATCCCAATTATTACACTCGAAATAAGAGCATTATAATACATTTGTAACCTATCAAGGGCATATCCTCTCCAACCAAACTCCTCTTCCACTGGCCCGCCAAGGAAAAGAATATAGAAAAATGCTGGGATAATAACCCATGGCTGAGACAAAACAGCTATTTCAGGTGCTGGTTCACCGCTGAGGATTGCTAAAAGGAGTGAGAAGCCTACGATAGCCGGCATCAGTAAAAATATTGGTATAAGCCAAACCTTCCCGAACCTAAAATCCAAACCCCTACCAAGCAACCTTTTTGTCCCATCTAAACCTTCACTCATATATGTAAGGATAAAAGCAGCTATTGTAGGGCCGAATGGCGCAAGATACAATCTTAAATCCCATAGAACCTCAGGCAGCCAAAGTAGCCAAGACCAAGCAAAGGCCATGATAAAGAATAAACACAAATTTCTCTTTTCACTCCCATACTTCATCTCAATCACCCCCCACCAATCTGCTCCCCCATTGGATTCTATATGTGAATTACCCCCAGGTAAGCAATGGGGTTTCTCTCTTTTCCTATTGACTTTTACTTCAAGGGGGACTTCACTTGGAGAAGTTCACAGCTCCCCCCCACATCCTACAGCTTATTATGTGTGGGCTGTGCTCTGCTGTCTCTTAAGGCAACTTGATGTGGAATATCACCCTTAAGATTTCCTTAACACTCAAAATATTTAAACTTACCCATGTATCACCACCCCCAAGTATGTGTGGGGGTTTGACAAGCAAACGTGAAATGAGAGGGTATGAGTTTGCAAATCCAACATTTTTTTTGTGAAGCATACAAATAACCAAAGAAAGGATCCTCCCAAGAAACCCCCATGGTAAAACATCCCCCAAAAAAATTATATAAAATTTAGAAAGCTTCACCAACCTTTTTTTTGGCTATTAACCTACAATAGAAAGTACACCCCACACACATAAAACACCTTTTTTCCTAGGGACTAAATCCTCGAAAAATAAGGATAAGTTTTTACAAAAAGGTATATAATAGAATGTGTAGACATATTAGCTGTTAGAACCCCCCACACACACAGATATGATATCGAGAGAATTTGTTTGGAGGAAAGCCCTTTGAAAATTGGAACATTAACAATATTGATAGTAGGCCTTTTAGCAGTAGTTGCAGCCGCATATCTGCTAACAAAGGAACCTGGCACACCCACATTGTCAAACACAACCCAGAAAACAGAATCCAATGTAACAAGCACAGGAGCCGCCAAACTTGTAGCAACCCAAGAAGGCCCTGAAACAGCACATCCAGGAACAAATGTGACAATAACTTGTGAAATAAAAAACGTGGGATCAGAACCGGCTGAGAATATTATTTTAACTTCTCAAGTTTTTGAAAAAAGGATAGAAAGAATAAACCCTGGAGAAAAAGTGAAATTTAATATTAGCGTGTACATTCCAACCCTAGAGGAAGTTAAGAAAGATTTCGGTCCAAACGCAACCCTTTCAAACCCATTCTACATTGGAGGATACACAGTGATATATCATGACATAAAAGGCGAACATCAAATAACATCCAACCCAATCAACATAAAACTCATCTAAAAAAAAAAGAGGACCTTTAACAACCCCATCCACAACTAACAGGGAAACTTCCCAGCAACAAAATCCCAGCGCACCCCCCAACATAAAAAGAAAATAGTCAAATCTATGGCCTGAAAAATTCAAAACCTTCTTAAATAATAAAACATGCTTTCCCACAAAAAAATAAGAAGGTTTTTAATATCTTCTGGAAGCACTGAAACCCACGATAATCGACAATACTGCGAACACCATTAAAACTAATGGAACTCCCGTTGGCTGCATTGGAACCTCCCATGGACTTGGTGGCTTAGGTGGTCTACCTCCTACTTCTATAGTAACAGAAGCCTTGTTATTACCCATATCAGGATCATATATATCACTTGTCACCGTAGCCACATTAGTAATATTCTTATTAGATGTTACGACCCTTGCTATGATACTAAGAGTTGCAATCGAACCCTTTGATAAGTTCCCAATAATCCAAACTCCAGATACCGGATCATAACTTGGACTGCTCGCACTCACAAATTGTAAGCCGGCCGGTAACAAGTCAGTAACCCTAACATTCACTGCAGTATCAGGTCCAAAGTTTATAACCCCTATAATAAACCTTACAGTATCCCCATATCTTACCTTCGTTGCATTCACAACCTTAATGATCGCAAGATCAGCCGCTGGAGGCACATTAAATGTAATATTAGCCCTAGTGTTATTCAACTCAGGATCATAGATACTGCTTGACACATTAGCCATATTATCTATCGTCTCATTAGACCCAATAACCCTAGTTATGATCTCAAGCGTCGCCAAATCACCAACTGAAAGATATCCAACACTCCACAGACCAACAACCGGATCATAAGTTCCATGCGATGCTATGGCACTTAAAAATTCTAAACCACTAGGCAACTCATCAGTCACCAACACACCTACAGCAGGATCCGGCCCAGCATTCCTAACCACTAAAGTAAACTTAACAATATCCCAATAATTGATACTCGTCTGGTTAGCAACTTTAGTGATGGCAAGGTCTGCTGCTGGTGGCACAGTGATAGTCGCATTAGCTCTGTTGTTGCTCATGTCTGGGTCGTATATGTCGCTTGAAACATTCGCCACATTAATTATGCTGGTGTTGCTTGCCACAACCTTGGCTATGATATCCAAGGTTGCCACAGTACCGTTTGCTAGGCTTCCAATGGTCCAGATGCCAGTAGTTTCATTGTAGCTTCCCTGTGAAGCGTTTGCACTCAAGAATTGTAATCCGGCTGGTAA
>NZ_QLOE01000013.1 GCF_003264935.1 Methanothermobacter tenebrarum | reverse complement strand
GCATTGGCAAAATAAACTACCAAAGCCTAATCTACGCCTACAGCAGGATAATAAACTTCTACAACACCAACGGAAGACTACCAAATTATGTGACAATAAAAAATGTTGGCATTGCAAGGGACCCGAACAGTATAAAGGAAGTTAGGGTGTTAATTTACAGTGGCTATGACGCTTCAACAAATTGCGTGAATGGTATAAAATATTGTCTAGATGCTGTTAAACTCAATTCAGTGAAGTTCACCTATGCTACGAGTACTGTTATAAATTCAAATGTCCTTGCATCCTATGACGTTCTAGTGATGCCTGGTGGTACTTCTGGCTTAAGTTATCTGAGGAACCCGAATATCAGCGCTTCGGCGATCAAGTCGTTCGTAAGTAATGGTGGGGGATACCTTGGAATATGTGCAGGTGCATATGCAGCTTCAATAGCAGTTGACGGATACTATGGCGGTTGGGGACTTGCAGATGTACGATGTAAGGCTGTAGAATATGAGGGTAATCTGAATATTTCCATCACGTCTGCTGGGGCGAGTATTTTAGGTCTCAGCGGAACCCAGACAATTTGTCATTGCAATGGAGCTGCAATGTATGCGGTAGGGGCAGCAACCAGCCTCGCCACCTATGCTGATAGTAAAACAGGATACGAGGGGTATATTGCTGCTGTAGCAGATACTTATGGTTCTGGTAGGGTTATATTATGCGGACCTCATCCAGAATTAACTCCCAGAATCCCCCAGATGGTTGTTAAGATGATAGCATGGCTTGCAAAGGTGACATAAATTCTTAGTGGATTAATGCCAAGAGAACACCCCGAGATTTGAGAAAGATGGGAGTTTATTAGGCCACGCAACCGTATAACCTCCCATTCAATATTTAATTTTTCTTTAAAGGTTTATAGGATTGCTTTTATCCTTTTTTCAGGTTCTATTATAAAATTTTTGTTTAATCTAGTTCTTAAAGTGACTGGGAGGATTATAACACCCTTCTTAACAGCCTCTTTAAGGGTTTCAGCGAATTTTGGGTCTATAGTATCGTTTGGGGAAAATATCCTAGCCTTTTTCCTGAATATTAGGAATAGTATAGAGCTTTTAAATCCTAATTCTGTTGCTTTCATCAGTTCTTCAAGATGGCGTTTACCCCGACTGGTGGGAGCATCTGGGAATAATGCCCGATCACCTTTTAAAAGCGTGCAACCTTTAACCTCGAGGAGCATTTTTTCACTATCACGACCTAAAAGGAAATCTAATCTGCTTTCACCGAACCTATATTCTCTTTTAATTATCTTATAACCTTCTAATTCTTTGATAAGCTGGGATTCAATAATCTCCTTGGCTATATCATTATGTAAACCAGAATTTATAAGAACCCATTCACCATTCTTAAAAACGGCTATAACATCAAAACGCGTCTTACGATCCCCCCTAACCGGCATATACCTTAAAAGTAACTTACTCCCAGGTCTCAGAAGATCTTCCAATCTCCCAGGATCTCTCAGATGGGCCCTAAATTTATAACCACCCCTATCAACTAATACCGTGAAACGATTAGGCCTTCCAAGAAAAGTTGATAGAGTAAGATTTTTTATTTTCATACTCTATAATATTTACAAATCTTAAAAAGGATAAAAAATTTGTCCTCAAGGACACAGATAACAAAATTATAATGAGAGGTGGAAATGATTGCATCCAAGGCCTAGTCCAATAGCAGCAGCACTTTACACCCTAAGGGATCTTGACGTTGATGTGATAATCATACATGGGCCCACAGGATGTTGCTTCAGAACTGCCAGACTTCTTGAAAATGATGGTGTTAGGGTTTTAACCACGGCAATGTCTGAAAATGATTTCATATTCGGAGCGCATGAGAAACTGGAAAAGACTCTGAAAAAAGTAGAGAAAATGTTCTCTCCCAAACTTGTAGGGGTAGTGGGGACTTGTGCGAGCATGATAATAGGCGAAGACCTTAAAGAGGCTGTTCAGAAGGCTAACATATCCGCGAAGGTGCTTACAGTAGAATCGCATGGAGGCTTTGGTGAAGGAGACAACACAGAAGGGGCTATAATCGTATTAGAAGAGGCCGCCAAATCAGGTCTGATAACCTGGAAGGAGGCTGAAAGACAGATAAAAATGCTTAAAAAGGCCACTGAGATAGAAAAAACCCGTGGAATGGCACAAGGAGAGTATATAAAACCATCTCATGGTGATGACAAGGATAAAGTCGCCCTCAAATTCTTAGAAAGTTTAAAAGATAATGAAAAGGTTGCCATGGTATTAAATGCAAAAAAAGAGACAGCCTACCTTTTCGCAGACATTCTGAAACTACCCCAATTAAACCCCAAAACCCTAATAATAGCTAATCTCCGAGATGATATCGGGCTTCCAAGGATAAGAAAACACGCAAAGAATATAAAATCCGAACTCGAAAGAAATGGGATCAAAATCGATTATCTCACAGGTGGACTAGACGAATATCCCATCACAGGGGAAAGAGTAGGTAAAATCCTCCAAGAAGAAGAAGTCGAATTTGCTATTATAAGTGGCGTCCCCCACGCAGTCCCCATTGAAAGACTAAATATCAGATCAGTGGCAGTGACTGACGGGCCAAGACTTGTCAAACCTTTAAAAGAACTAGGATATGATTATGTTGTCGCGGAACTTGACGCACATGCCAAAACCCTCGGTGTGGATAGTATAGTCCCATCAGATTTTGGTGAAAGTATAAGAAAGAATATAGAGGTGATCCATAATGGCTAAAACCGTTGGCATGATACTCTGCGGGGGATTCGGCAAACGCCTAAAGCCCCTCACAGACAAAATACCAAAGCCTCTCATAGAAATAAAAAAGGGTTACACCATACTCGACAAACAATTATTCGATTTTAAAAGTGCTAATATAAACAAAGTATACCTTTTAACAGGTTTCCTTAGTGAAAAGATCGAAGAACGCTACGGTAACGAATACAAGGGCTTGAAGATAGAATATGTGAAAGAAGACGAACCCCTAGGGACATTAAACGCCATAAGATTAGGCATGGAAGCAATAGACGATGACAAACAATGCGTGATAAGAAATGGTGATGTAGTCGCAGACTTAAACCTGAAAAAGATGATCCACCTCGGCGAAAAATCCAATTATCCACTGACAATATTCATAACAAAAATGCAGTCCCCCTATGGTATAGTAGAAATAAGCGGGGATAAAATAATTGATTTCAAAGAAAAACCACTACTAAACTATTACATAAACGCGGGCGTATACTTCGCCAAAGAACCTCTAGATTTTGGAGACTTCGAAACAGGGGACATAGAAAAGACAATATTCCCAATGATGGCCAAAGAGAACAAACTCGGCTTCTACAAAGAAGACGGACTATTCTGGATGGCCATCGACACCTCAAAGGAACTCGAGGAGATAAGAAAAGAATACAAAAACAGAGAAGACAAACCATGGGGTTACGAAAAAATCCTCATAAACACAGACAAATACCTTACAAAAGAACTATTCATAAAAGAAGATTACAGAACATCATTCCATTACCATGAAAAAAAGGATGAAACAATGTACATAATAAAAGGCTCAGGATACATCGAATTCGAAGACAAAAAAAAGTACTTCAGCAAAAACGACATCATACGAATCAAACCAAAAACACCACACTCCATAGTAGCAATGGAAAACACCCTACTACAAGAAGTTTCAACACCCCACCCAGAAGACACCATAAGAATAAAAGACTTCTACGACAGATGGTAATGCACAATGATAACAATAATAGACTATGGCAGCGGAAACCTAAGAAGCATAAAAAACGCCCTAAAAAAAGTAGGATGCCAAGTAAAAATCACAAAAGATAAAAAACAAATAAAAAAGGCAGAAACAATAATACTCCCGGGGGTAGGGGCCTTCGGCAAAGCCATGAAAAACCTCAAAAATTACAAAGAAGCCATAATCAGGCACATAGAAGATGATAAACCCTTCTTGGGCATCTGCCTAGGACTACAACTCCTCCTTACAAAAAGTGAGGAAAGTCCCAACATCCAAGGGCTAAACATAATACCAGGAGAAGTCACCAGGATACCACCCCTTGGAAAAGTACCCCACATGGGCTGGAACCAACTAAACATAAAAAAGAACTGCCCAATCCTAGAAGGCCTAGAAGACGAATACTTCTACTTCGTACACTCATACCATGCCAAACCAAAAGAAAAAAAGGTTATAGCAGCCACAACAAACTACCACATAAAAATGGCCGCAGTTTTATGGAAAGACAACATATTCGCCACACAATTCCACCCAGAAAAAAGCGGGAAAGCCGGCTTGAAAATACTTAAAAATTTCGTCAAACTCTCAAAATAGTGATTATAATGGACATAGAAGGATTTGTAAGACGCAACATAAACCAGAAAGGATTAAAGAACATCCTAGCAGAACGCATATTAGAATTCAAAGACGTTGACAAAAGAACGGCCTTAAAATTGGCAGAAGCTGTTATAGAAGAAGTTAACCACACCCTCAAAATAGAAAAAGAAGAAGACAAACTCCTCAAAGAGATTATAGAATTCCCCAAAACAGAAATAACCATGGGTGAAATGGGCGTAGGTTCCAGGGGTGCGGGTGACTTTTTCGTCCACCGGAAAATAGCAGACATAGTCGCCAGCACAAACACAAAAGCATATATAACACCCACAGCCCAAGACGACGGTGGAGTTGTGAAAACACCCACAAAAAAGGACACAATCTATATCACAACCGCAATTGATGGCATACATTCACGCCTCAGCGAATACCCATTCCTCGGCGGATTCCATGTTACAAGAGCCGCCCTAAGAGATGTCTGCGTCATGGGCTCCCGACCACTCGCCATCCTAAGCGACCTACACCTCGCAGATGACGGTGACGTGGGCAAACTATTAGATTTCACAGCAGGTGTTGCAGCTGTCTCAGAACTAGTAAATGTCCCAATCGTCGCCGGGAGCACACTACGCGTTGGAGGAGACATGGTACTAGGCGACCGACTAGTAAGTGCAGTGGGGGCCATAGGAGTATCAGAGCACCCCCCAACCGCCAGAAAAAGAGCAGAGCCAGGAGACATTATACTACTAACAGAAGGGTCAGGTGGAGGTACCATAACAACTACTGCAATCTATCATGGACTATTCGACGTAGTATGGGAGACAATGGATATAAATTTCATAAAAGCCTCAGAAGCCCTCATGGAAGCCAACATACTAGGAGAAATCCACGCCATGACAGACGTAACCAACGGAGGACTGCGAGGAGACGCCCATGAGATTTCATCAACCACTGGAGTGGGACTAGAATTTTATGAGGATAAAATCATGGCCATGATAAACCCCAAGGTCCTTAAAATGCTCAAAAAACTTGAAATAGACCCCCTAGGGGTCTCAATAGATTCACTCATGATAATAGCGCCCGAAAGCATCTCAGACACCATCAAAGACATAATAGAGAGCGTTAATGTCAAAATAAATGAAATAGGCAAGGTAACAGATACTGGAAAGCCCATTCTCATCGGTGAAGATGGAGAAACCAAACTAGAACCCGCATTCAGAGAAGCGGCATATACTAAGATAAAAAAAGTAGTGGGGGAAGCAACACCAGAAGACTTTGACAAAATGAAAAAAAGAGTAGAAGAGGCAACATCCAAGGCCATAGAAAAAAAGAGAAAAGTGGTGGAGGCCATACGAGGTGGAAGATAAAGGTTTCATATACACATTAGATGCAATACTTGCACTTACCATACTCTTAATAGTGACAGCATCCCTAACACATTTTTTAACATTAGAACATTATCTCCCATCAGAGTATAGGAATGAAAACTATAATGCTGTGGATATAATGGAACTCATGGCAAATTATGAAACAGGAAACGGCACAATCCTTGAGATGATCAGCCACGAACTCAGCTCCTACCAAAACCGTGAAGAAGCTATAAAAGAAGCTAATATGATAGCGAATGAATTTTTAAATTCAAAATTTCCAGGAATAAAATATAATCTAATAGTATACAATGGCCTCGAGTCAATTACGATAGCCTCAAATGCTGACATGTCAGAAGCAGATAACATAAACTCTGCCACAAAAAACTATAACAATTATACATTTCAGCTATACATATGGTAGACACCCTTTGGGAGTTAAAAGTGTTCCAATCGCTAATGTTATAGATATTCGATGATTCATAAGGTTTTGTAATTATTTAACCGTCATAAAGCTTTTTTGTCATGCAATGTATCCAAGATTAAATAGTGAAAGCGGAAAGAGCATTTTGTGATTGCGTATCAAAATTTGAACGATATTGTGTCGCTTTGGCAAGTTAACAGAATTGAAAAAAATATGCAGTAGACTTCTTAGCTTGTCGCAGATTGAAATAAAATAGAAATATTTAAATCCATTTCAATCCCATTTTGGCCTGATTTTAACAGAGACTGATTCACATCTAAGAGAATTATATGAGTAATTTCAATCCCATTTTGGTCTGATTTTAACGTGACAAAATTCCAGATCGCTTGACCCGCTGTAATCAATTTCAATCCCATTTTGGTCTGATTTTAACTTATTTCGTTTAACCCTGATATAACGAAAATGCACCCTACTCACCAAGTAAAAATTGAAAAAATTTAACGATATGAATGTATCCCCTCATAAGAACCCCCCTATAACTGATAATATCACAAGAATATGTCCAGTGAACTTTGTTTGGATCTGTCACTCTCAAATAGGGAGTTCACACCAAATTCCAGTATGTTAATTCTCTGCATGAGATAGGGGTCTATGGGATATTTTCCAGCTAGTTCCTTTGATATTTCCAAATATTTTATAACTGACCCCTTTGACACTGTTAGTACAAGGTTTCCACCACATTTGCATTTTCCTGTGAGTGGTATTCGCCTATATTTCCGGTTGCATCTTGTACATCGTACCTTCTGTTTTGTGAATGCCCGAATGTTCCCCATCATATCTGGTAGAAAATGTGAGAGTAGAACGCCCTCCACTACCCTCCGCTGATCCACGGCCCTTATCTTTTCCGCAAGTTCGATCTGAGAATCAACCTTTTCTTTCATTGTGGGTAACATCTTATATAGACAAGTTCTAGGTCCTGAATTAATGTTTGATGTGTCATGGGAAAACATTAATCCCTCGTATTGTTTTGGTGTGCCGAGACGTTTTTTAACATTATCAATTAGGTTTGTAACCTTTGAGGGTTTGGCATATTCTAATGTTTTCTCATAGAATGCGAGTGGTAATGAATCCATTGTATCGATGTTGTGTGATTCGTCGTCGATTTCTTCGGGGTCTATCCTTGATGATAGGACGAGTGGCGCGTCCATGCTCCCCCCTCTACTACTCGGGAGGTATGTTTTAGAGAAATTGAGAAGAGCATCTAATAATAGTATTATGGCGTCTTCGTCGCTGTCGCAGTTCCTTCTTTTAGCTGAGTGGAAGTAGGGGTGTGCATAACATGCTGATGCTTCAGTGAATCCTATTATCCTCCCTAGGACTCCTGCAGAGGTGTGGGGTGCCAATCCGATTATTAAATGGCCGATTAGATCTTCCCGTTTTTTGACATTATAAAACCTTTCAAGGCCGTAGAATCTTTCTAGGAGGTCGTCGACGAATGATGCGACTTTCATGAGGTAATCCGCGCATTCTTTTGATATTACTACGTCTTGGACTTTTAATTCCACTATTTGGTCCTCATCTTGTAAACTTTTGCCTTGGAAGTCTGTCTTGTATCCTAATTCTTTTAATTTTTCTATGGTTACGCCAATCTCTGAGGGTTTGAAGTGGGTGAGTGGGAGGTCTGTGGAATCGTGTCTTATTGTAGCATCTTTGAAGGTGAAGACCTCGTTTTTAGCTCTTAGAACGCCCTTTTCTAGTGGTTCTGGAAATTTGTCGCGGGATATCATCCCTTCGACTCCTTTTATTTCTTCGAGTTTGCGGATTCCCATGGTTTCGGTGGCTTTCTTTAAAAGTTGCATGAGGTTTATGGATCTTTTGGTTGGTTTGCCCATTTCTGTTTTTTCACCACATTGTGGACACTTTGATTGCATGAAGCTTATTTTGCATTTGGGGCATTTTGCTCTGCCTATTTCTACTCTAATGTTTCCTTTTTTAGCTGCGTCGATGATGTTACGTCGGCTGCCGCCATGTTTACCTATTGGGAATAATACGTGGGGTGCTGGGCGCATTTTCCTTTCTTTGCTTTTCTCGGGCCTTCCGACGCGGGCTCCGATATAAGTAGGGGCTTTTTTCATGATTTTAACAGGGGATGCATTGTTTATTGCTTTGATAGGGTCTTTTATGTCTTCCATGGGCTCTTTTAGGGTGTTTAGGAGGGCGTATGCGTCATCGGCTCCTATTATAACTTTGTCTTTTCTAAGTTTATGTGGAACTCCTAGTATTTCCAGTATTCTCTTTGGGGGCGCTAAGGGCAATTTTAATTTACCTTCTTCTTTTTTTCCGCGTTTTAGCCACTCCTGGAGGTTTCTGAGATCCTCTGTTGTGACATCATGATAGAAGTAGGTGTAGCGCGGATGTAATGGCACATCATATTCTAGGGAGATTTCGAATGCTTCCTTTGCACCTACTTTTATCTTATTCCAGCGCCCCTTGAATTTTTTAAGGTTTAATGGGTCTTCTTTGGCATTATATTTTTTTGAATTGAGGATTGATTGGACCCACCATTCTTCACACCATGCTGCGGGCATTAATACATGGTTGTTCCTTAAAAATTCTCCAAAGGCTACTAGCATGTCGCCTAAGAATAGTATTTCTTCCACTTCTGGTTTGACTTTTTTGGCTTCTTCGATTGTTTCGATTTTGATTACGTCCCCGTTTTTGAGTTTGACTATTGGTCCTTCGATTGTGTCCACTGGTACGACGCAGTTGCCTTTTCCTGGTCTTTCAATTTTCATTTGTGTCCCTATTGCTAGGAATTCTAAAAGTTCCATCGTGGCTGGGTTCACTCCCATAGCGGCTAATCCTGTGTTTCTTGAACGGCCATATCTTAATCTGAAGGCCCCTTTTTCTGATGGACATCCTAGGACTGGTCTTCCACCGATTATATCCTCTATGTATTTGCTGTCGGCTTTTATGGTGATTTCATCTTTTTTATCGGATTTTAGTGTTTTTGAGAATTTTTCCAACCATTCCCATCCTTCGAGTTTTAGTTGTTTGGCGTATTTAAGTACCTTGGGGGCCTTTTGTATGACTCCTTCAACCATTGCAAGGAGGGCTCCTCCACGGATGTGATTGGTTTCTACACGTTTAAGATCCCTGTGTGAGACTTCTATTTTGTCTGTTGGCTCTCCTGTAACTTCTATTGGGATATTCTCGGCAGCAAGTCTTACTTCATCAGGGGTTGGTGAATATTGTAGGTTTGTCACTTCTGATTCGTATAATTCAACTTCTTCAACATAACGTTCTATTTCCCTGTCGGTGGGCTTGTAACGATCCAATCCTATCTTTATCCTTATATAATCTGCTATTAGAACTGCTAATGCCGATGCTGTCCCCCCAGCGCTCCTTATAGGCCCTGCAAAGTATACTGCTAGGTAATTTGACTCATCGAAATTGTTTTTGATAGTTACTTTAGCGATTCCTTCGAGGGGTGCTGCCACCACGCCTTCTGTTAATATTGCAAGGGCTGTTCTCAAGGCCTGATCCGCAAGTTCTTGTCTCTTGGACCATAATCTGTCCTCATCTGTTTCATCTATACGCTGGGATGCTATCTCAGCAGCTATCTTAAATGCTATCTCCTCTCTACTATGTTCTTTTTCTAAAGATTTGATCCTCTGAGCAATGCCCTCAGGGCCTACTAGTCCTTCAACCCTCTCTGCAAGGTCCTTTGCAAGGGGTATTTCAGGTTCTATTGAGGCGTCTAAACCCTTAGCCCTGGCCTTACGGGCTATATCATAAAGCTTATTTGTCTCCTTTTCTAATTCATTAAAATATTCCATCATAATCATAACCTTAAAAAAATGATTTTGATCCCGATTAAATAATATATTATACTATGGATGATATAAAATTTCTACAAAAGAGATTAGTGGGGTGATGAGTAAATGGCTAAAAAGGATAAAAAAACGCTTCCACCCAGTGGTGCTGGGCTTGTAAGATACTTTGAGGAAGAGACAAAGGGTCCTAAACTCACACCAGAACAAGTAGTTGCAATGAGTATAATACTAGCCGTATTCTGCCTACTACTCAGGTTCTCAGGTTAAACCTCTCTGGTGATGTGATGGCAATCCACCCCATCGAATTCAGATACGGCACGCCTGAAATGAAAAAGGTGTGGGACGCTGAAAACAAACTACAAAAAATGCTAGATGTGGAAGCGGCTATAGCCGAGGCAGAAGCCAACTTAGGAATCATACCAGAGTATGCAGCGGAAGAGATAAAAAGAAAAGCCAAAACAAAGTTCGTGAAACTTGAAAGAGTGAAACAAATCGAGAAAGAGACAAAACATGACATTGCAGCCCTAATAAAAGCACTAGCAGAACAATGTGAAGGCGATGCAGGAGAATACATCCACTTCGGGGCCACATCAAACGATATAATAGACACAACAAATTCCCTACTCTTTAAAGAATCCATAAAAATCTTAAAAGACAAGATCATCAGATTAATAAAAATCCTTCTAAAATTGGCTGATGAAAACAAAAAAAGGGTTTGCATTGGCCGAACCCATGGCCAACATGCACTACCCACAACTTATGGTATGAAATTCGCCCTCTGGGCCGATGAAATGCACAGAAACCTTGAGAGGTTAAAATCGGCCGAAAGACGATTATGTGTAGGTATGGTGACCGGGGCGGTGGGCACCACGGCAGCCTTGGGCGAAGACGGCTTGAAAGTGCACTTGAAAGTTTCCAAATTACTCGGCTTGGAACCCGCTCTAATATCGAATCAAGTCATCCAAAGGGATAACCACGCCGAATTCATCATGGTATTAGCTAATATTGCAACAACCCTCGACAAGATAGCCCTAGAAATCCGTAACCTTCAGAGGACAGAGATCATGGAAGTTTGTGAGAAATTTGACCCTGAAAAGCAAGTTGGCAGTAGTACAATGCCCCATAAGATGAACCCGATAACTGCAGAGCGCATATGTGGCTTGGCCAGGGTTATACGTTCACATGTGATAACTGCACTTGAAAATAATCTCCTTTGGCATGAAAGGGACCTCACCAACTCATCCCCAGAACGCATAATATTCCCAGAAGCATGCATATTAACAGATTATATCCTACATTTAACTATAAACCTAATAGAGAACCTCGTGTTCTTTGATGAAAATATAGAAAAGAACCTTAAACTTACAAATGGTCTCATAATGGCAGAAAGATTAATGGCGGAATTGGCCAAGAGGGGTATGGGAAGGCAAACAGCATACAAGATCGTGAGAGAATGTGCAATAAAGGCCAGCCAGGAAAGAGTACCCCTTATAAAAGTTGCAGGAGAAAAAAGTGAAATAATGGAATATTTAAACCGGGAGGAACTCAAAAATATCATGAACCCTCATACATACATAGGATCCGCCATTAAAATAGTTGAAAACGTGCTCAAAAAATCAAGAGAATGGTTCTAGGACCACATATGGTAGTGGGAGTGTTATTTCTCCATTTTTTTAGCTGGTGGGGTGTATGATCGCAGAAGTAACGATAATGATACAACTGTGACTGAACTTAGTGCCATTGCAAGACCTGCGAATTCGGGTCTGAATGTTAATTTGAATGTTGGATAAAGGATGCCAGCGGCTACTGGTATGAGGATCATATTATATGCAAATGCCCAGAAGATGTTCCATTTGACGCGTGAAACGACTTTCCGGGCTAATTGGATGGCTGCAGGGACATCGATTGGATCATCCTTTACCAATACGATATCTGCTGCTTCTATCGCAACATCTGTGCCGCTTCCAATGGCGATTCCAACATCAGCGGCTGCAAGAGCTGGAGCATCATTTATACCGTCGCCAACAAATGCTACAGTACCATTCTCGCGCATCTTGGAAACTATATTAACCTTATCTTCTGGTAGAACCTGTGAGAGTACTCTAGCTATTCCTAATTTCTCTGCCACGGCTTTTGCTGTTATAGGATTATCTCCAGTCACCATAGCAGTTTCTAAGCCCATTTTTTCAATGGCTTTTATGGCTTTTGGAGAAGTTTCTTTTATTTTATCCGAAACTGCGATGATTCCCAGGAGCTCTTGGTCCTTGCCAACTAATACTATGGTTTTACCTTCTTCTTGTAATTTTGATATTATATCCCCAATATCGTCTAGGGGTATTTTGTTATCCTTGAACAAACTTATATTACCTACTAGTATCTTTTGGGAGTTGGTAGATCCTATTAGGCCCTTCCCAGGGATTGGCTTAAGTTCATGAACTTTGAGGAGGGGTATGTTTTTCGCCTTTGAAACTATTGCCTTGGCTATTGGATGTCTTGAATTGGCTTCGATACTAGCAGCCAATTGTATGATATCCTTTTCATCTCCTTTGAGTGGTATTATATCTGTGATGTATGGTTTGCCTTCGGTGAGCGTCCCTGTTTTGTCAAAGAGGACTTTGTTTATTTTTTCAGAAGCTTCTAGTATTTCGCCTTTTTTGATGAGAATACCGAGTTCTGCGCCTCGGCCTATGCCCACGGTAACTGCTGTTGGTGTTGCGAGTCCGAGGGCGCATGGACATGCCACTACCAATGTTGATATAAGGACAGTTAAAGAGAATAGTAGTCCCATGCCCTTAAGGTACCAGAATGTGAAAGCCGTGAATGCTATTATTAGAACCGTGGGTATAAAATATGAAACAGCCTTGTCAGCTATCCTCTGTAAGGGCGGTTTAGATCCTTGAGCCTCCTCTACCAATCTTATAATCTTTGCCAGGAATGTTTCCTTTCCTGTGTGGGTTGTTCGGATTTTTATGATACCATCAGTATTAATAGTGCCCGCCACTACATTTTTTCCCTTATATTTAAACACTGGGATGGGTTCTCCTGTTACCATTGATTCGTCAATGTGCGCTTGTCCTTCAATTATAATACCATCTACTGGTATTCTATCCCCAGTTTTCACGATTATTATATCATTCTCTTTTAGGGTTTCCACTGGCACTTCTATTTCTTTATCATCTTTGAGTAAAGTTGCGGTTTCTGGTTGGAGTTCTAACAATTTTTTGATAGCTTCTGATGTTTTACCCTTGGCTTTTGCCTCGAGGTATCTTCCGAGTGTTAAGAAGGCTGCTAACATTAAAGCTGTTTCATAGAATACGAAATTCTGGGATAGTATGTTAAATGTGCCTAGTAAGCTGGAGATGAATGCGACTCCAATACCCATGGAATACATGACATCCATGTTAAGTGTTTTAGCCTGGAGTGAACGTATCGCGGCATCAAATATGGGATAACTTACATATAAAAATGGCAAAATCGATACTAGGAGCATGATATAATTCATAGAAGGAAATTGTATCTTGAGATACATTATGGCCATGAGGGGAATCGAAACCCCCAAACCTACTATTATCCTTTTCTTTTTGGATTTAAGATCCTCTAAAATCTTTTCATCAACTAGTTCCCCGCCAGTGCCAAGAAATTGGTATCCAAGTCCCTCTATGACCCTTTTGATATCTTCTGTGGATATTAGGTCCTTATTATATTCTATGTATGCTGTTTCAGCTCCTAGGTTTACTGTGGCGTCTATTATACCCTCTAGTTGTTCTAATCCTGATTCTATTGCCTTGGCGCACATTGCACAAGTCATGCCTCCTACTTTGACCTGAATCTTATCATTTAAAACCTGATACCCAGTCTCTTTTATTACCTCTTCTATGTCTTTAATTCCGATCTTCTTGGGATCGTATTCTACAGTGGCTTTTGCTGTTGCAAAATTTACATTAGCCTCTCTGACACCCTCAATTTGTCTAAGTGCTTCTTCTATTCTCAGAGCGCATCCTGCGCAGCTCATCCCACCTATCCTAATATTAACCTTCATAATATTTCCAAAAGATTTTTGAGTATTTTACCGTCTTTTACTACGAGGAGTATGTTGTCAGGGTCTGCAAGACTTTTTATGTTTTCAAGGGGGTTCTCTTTTACCACGAGAATATCTGCAAGTTTGCCCTTATCAAGGCTTCCTATCCTATCATCCCATCCAATACACTCTGCCGCCTTTAAAGTGGCGGATTCCAAAATCTCAGCAGGTTCCATCCCTATATCGTACAAGTATGAAAGTTCTTTGAGGTTTTGTCCATGGTCTATAACCCCTGAGTCAGTGCCCATGAGTAATTGGACTCCTTCTTCATAGGCGGCTTCTATATTTTCTCTATGAACCTTCGCGATTTCTATAGCATCTTTTCTAGTGTAACCTGGAATTTCACTTTTCTTAGCTTTTCTGGCAAGTTCTGCCGTCACGAAGAATGTTGGCACAAGATAAATTCCCTTATCCCGCATTTCAGCCGCTGTTTTCTTGTCAATGTACGTTCCATGTTCTATCGAATCTATACCAGCTTTTATACAATTTTTTATACCTTCCAGTCCGTGTGCATGGGCCATTGTCTTTTTACCCTTAAAATGAGCCTCCTCCACTATGATTTTTAACTCTTTCTTGGTGAATTGGGTGTCATCAGGTTTGTCATTGACGCTCATCACACCCCCAGTAGCCATGATCTTTATAACATCTGCTCCAGCCCTTAAAACTTCTCTAGTCTTTTTTCTCACCTCTGATGGGCCATCACATATGCCACTAGGCAATCCAGGATACTTGAGTTCAATGTCTAATCCTGATTTCATGTGAAAATCGAAATGACCACCTGTTATCGAAAGTGGAGTCACACTTATCTGTATTCTAGGCGCGGGTATTATACCATTTTGGGAGGCGAGTTTAACCCCGAAATCCGCCATCCCCGCATCTCTTATCGTTGTTATCCCTGCATTGAGGGTTCTGCGCATATTATCTATGGCATTATAGAAATAGAGTGATAGTGGGGTTTCTATTCTATCCTCTAATTTAAAGCCCCTTTCCATGATATGTACATGCGCATCTATAAACCCAGGGAGTATGAAATAATCATCTGCATTGATAATATTAAACTCATTTTTTCGTTGATGTGAAATGGACTCTATTATATTCCCTTTTATCGAAACTGAACCTCTATAATGATCATTCGCTTTTAAATCTATTATTTCACCATTTATTATTAGTTTTTCCATAAACACACCCTAGTGCATATATTTAATCTGTATATTATTTACCCTTCTAAACTGTAAAATCTTTTATGGGTATGCTTGCATGCTTTTTTTTTTCGCAGATGATCTTCTTTTACTATTGCCAAGCCCCTCCATTCTGAAGTGTGATTACAGCAAAGAGAACGAGGATGAATGAACAATAATCCTTATATAACATGCTTGAAAATGGCCACTTGCGTATTCACGACTCTTCATGGAGGGTATAGAAGCCCAGACATGAAAGCGGAATACTCACGTTAAATCTTACATTTGTATATATGGGGGTTTAAACCCCCCACACACATAATTTATTGTTTTTTGTACGGATATCAGTCCCCCAAGAATTAAGAGAATAGCTATTACCATTCCTGTCAATGGCAAGCCTGTGTCTTCCATTCTAATAGTCCCGGTAGTAGGTGTTGCGTTAGTAAAATTTGGAGTTCCTTGAATATTTACCGAAGTTTGAACGATTTCGTAATCTGAGGCAGTTACTGTAGCAATACCTGCACCTTCATCAGCCCTTAAAAATGTGGTTGCCAGACCATTGACCCAAGGAACAGTCACTGATTTACTACCCAAATTTCCTAAGTTGGTGTTAAATGTCACTTTGGGTCCGCTGAAGAACAAGACAGCGTCCGGACTGTGATCACCATTTGCTGCATCATGGTAAACGTTAGCAGTAATAGTTGAACTTTCACCAACGCGTATTGTGGATGGGTTGGCTTTAATATTCAGAACTAGCCATGGATAGTAATTTAAAGTTCCATTGCCAGCGAAGAATTTACTGTTATCTGGGTTATTAGTACCATACCAGTTGTAGTAGGCATTGGTGTTACTGTTTTCTAGTTGATGAAAGAGCTTGTTCAGATCGTCTCGTATGGGTTTTAGGATCGGCTCCAATTCTGGATGCTTTTTGATGGCATCATCGAGAGGTTTGAGCATTTCATCGATGCTGGGTCCGAAGTTAGAGAATAAAAAGTTCTGGATATAATAGTCGTAGTTGACTATACGATTGTATTTTATTGTTCCGTTCGCTGAACAAATTACGATACCTATCCCTGAACCATGCCCTTCTAAATTGTTCCCAAAAATTTCAGTAGTATTAAAACCAGCAGCTACCATTGAAACGTCATTAGCTCCATGCACACCATTTATTGTGTTATAAATCATGTCTAGATGGTCCATGGCCGTGCCTACAATACCCGCAGCTATACTAGGAGAAGTAATATTTGAAATGCTGTTATTTTTCAAAGTTGCATTATATAACAAGCCTAAACCTAACATAGCAACAGATGCGTTGGCTTTGCTGATACTGAAAATTTGGTTATCTTCTAATTTTAAATTTCCCAGAGTGGGAGTTACTATCCCAACTGCTTGCTGCTCAGCTATTATATTGTATATCCTATTTTTAGAGATCGTGACCATTCCGTTTCCCACTATGGCGGCTTCGAGTGAATAAACTGAACTTTTGGTTGACCCTTGTAAAAAGGAAATTTCATTACTGGAAATCAAGGTACTATTACTGTTACTGACCAATTCCATCCCCATAATGGCGCTGAGGGCGCTAAAACCTGTGATAACGTTCCCATTGATTATTAAATTGGTGACATTGGCCACTTCTGGATTTCCACCAGCGCCTTTACTCTTTCCCAGTTGAAGTCCAAATATAGCGCCACTGGGCGCGCTTATATTGGATAAAGTGTTTCCAATGAAATTGAAGTCGGTCAAACTCCCATTTGTAGAAATAGTAACTCCATTTACGATTCCTTTACCAAACAAGTTGGCTATGTAATTTCCAGAAACATTAAAGAAACCATGGGAAAGGTTGCCCACTATACCGTTTTCGCTCTGACCGGATATGATATTACCAAGAAGTGTAATGTTACCCCCTGAAACGACAATCCCCGTTTTACCACCGTTAATTTCATTGTTTTTGACAATACAGTTATCTGCGCTTATATTAATTCCGATACCATTATGGGGGTTGTTTATTATGAAGCCGTCTATGATACTGCCACTGCCATCACCAGTACTATCATTTACTATAGTGAATCCTATGTTGTTTGGTTTTATTTCCACTTCATCCCCAAGATTGGCTTGGAGGGTGAGTTTTTTATTCACTATAACATCCTCAAGGTAGGTCCCATTGTGTACATTGATCACATCACCGTCAAGGGTATTGGTGCTATCAATTGCTGATTGGATGTTAGTGTAAATCTGATCAGAACCCACATCCCATTGGGCTGCTGATGCACTGCCGATACTTAAAAATAAAACAGCAACCAAAAGTAAATTCTTAAAAAATTTCCATTTTATTTTCAAATTTCTTACCACCAATAAATTAATACGCTTTAATATATGATAACATTTCTTATTTAATGTTTTGGAAAGTTGTTCAAAGTTTAAATCTTCGCTTAGAAAGTAGATTTTAAAGGGTTGATTTTTTAACATTGCAACCGAAAAGCCTTAGTTTTCAAGTGGTTGCGTAGGTTCACACAAAATTAGGATATGCTGAGGAAATTTTGAATAAAATAAACTATTTAGAGGGGCTTCTATCAAAGAATCCTTATGATACCTGCATATCCATCGACTTCAACTTTCATGGATTCTTTGATGATCCTCATAACGTCTTCTTCTGGTTTATCAACTAAGGGTATCCCTGCAATTATGGCTCCAGTAGCTATTATAGGTTCTGCTTCCATGCAAATGATAGCTGCTGGTGCTTTTTTGTTTTTAGCTAACTGGTAGATCACATATGATCCTACAGTTGACCCTTTCCCTCCCGGGATGATGAGAATCTTGCCTTTGATGCTTTTACCCTTAAGTGGATGTCTAGAATCGACTATGATCCCCGTTTTAGGATCAACCCCACCAAGGAAGCTCAAAGGTTCGTTTGACAATAATGCCCTTCCACGGGCTTTGCCCTCTGATAAAACTCTACATTTTATCTCCATTTTACCATCTTCTAAATCGATTTCTTCATGATCTCCCTTAATACCGCTGTTGCATAACATCCCTTCGGTATTGAAAACTCTACTATTATCCCATCATCCGTCGCCTGCACTGAAGTATCCCACACCCTAAATCTTATTGGCCTGCGCATACCATGACTCCCTAAACGGGGCATCTTCTCGCATTTAAAAAGATCTAAGGTTATCTCCTCCTCTTTAAGTATTCTTCTTTCGATTTCACCAACCTTTCCTGTTGCAAGCGGCACTTTGCTACCATACAATGGTGCTGTTGGATGGGCCTCAAACCTTTTTATCATTTCATCCAATTTTCTAGGTTCCTGGTTATGTATGATACGTTGTCGATTGTCGACTATGATATCCCCTTCTATATATTTGTTGATACCAAATTTTGCACGTTCGCTTACAACTTTGTTAAATAGATATGATTGGTATGCATGAACGAACATTCTTTTTAATGGTTTCGGTAATGTCTGTATTGCACGGGCATAGGACTCTTCAGTAAGGTCTCCTTTTCTTTTCTCTTCTTTTATAAGTCTTTTGAGCATCATGCGCTCGTATCTCATAGTGGGTGGCATCATTTCATATGCCTTTTCCAACCTTCCATTATCGTATGCTTTTCTTGCCTCCTTTATATCCTCTGGTTCATCCTCGTAGGGGCTTCCAATATATAAGTCCACAGCACCTTTAAGGTCTCCGAATAGTATGGCTTTGCCTACTAGATGTGTGTTGGCCCTTGGGGTGCCAAAGCGTTGCCATCCATAATAATTGGGCACTCCAATTTCTAACAGTTCTTTGAGCGTGTTCTCTGCCTCTTTTTTTGCAGAAGACTTCACACCTCTTATCTTTATGCGGAATTTGTTACCGATTAATTGCCCCATTCTCAACTTCTTCTGGTGTCGGGTTATTTTAAGGAATTTAACGTTATGTAATTTTTCATCTAAGCCTTTGACTTCCTCTGGGTCGATGTTGCTTATGCATATCCATTGTCTTGTGACCGCCGTCTTGTCTTTCATCCCTGCGAAGCCCATTCTCCAACGTGGCAAACCTAGCTCCCTTGCAATGTCTAATAAAACGTCTAAAGTTGTTCTACCTTTTTTCTCCATCCAAATCCACGTGTTAGGCCCTTGACCACTTGGTTGGATAAGTGGGATTTCCTCCACATAAAAATCTTCATATTTTACTCTGGTCTTACCACCTGTACCATCGCCCTTGGTTACATAAGTTTCCACGTTTAACATTTATCATCCATCACCTAGTTTAGTAATCTTTGTTCTCTGAAAGAGCTTTTGGTGTTCTTCTTGTGATGATATCCATGATATAACAATTAAACTTTAAAATAATCTGATACATTAAATTCTGATTAAACTTCAATTTCCTTTGGAGACTTAAATCCAAAAAACTTAGGGAAGGTTAAAGGCCAATTATCAGCTCCAAGGAGGCCATTTTATATATAACCCGATCCGCCACAGGTGGGGCATATTTCCACTGATGGTTCTCCATTTTCCTCGGTATAGTCGATGTACCCATTCCCGCCACATGTGGGACATATATGCCTTTGATTTGGATTATTTACTTGGTTTGAGGAGCTTGTCCCTTGACTTGAACTACTTCCCTGGTCTGGGTTTGAGGAGCTTGTCCCTTGACTTGAACTATTTCCCTGGTCTGATCCTGCCCCCTGACTTGAACTACCTCCCTGGTCAGTTGGAACAGATTTGTTTGTATCTATGTTACTTTTATCGAATCTTATACCGTTTTGATCGGATATTTGGAAAAATGTATACCCAACAGCCAGCCCGGCTAAAATTACCAAGCCGAGGATCAAATATTCTGCTTTCATTTAAATCCCTTCCCTTTCAAAAGACTTTTGTGGTTATGTTTATTACATTAGTGTGGAAATATTTAACTGCTTCGGCTTGGAAGACTTGATCATGAATAGGACAAAGGCCTTTTTAAAGGTCTCCAGTGGAGTCCAGTAATGATTGCGGAAAGTAAAGTTTATTTTCATATTTCTCAAAACTTGATAATCTTTGTTATATCTATTAACCTGACAAAGGGGTATGGATTAGTGATGTCTTTCATGTGGCTAGAATAGGATTTATGAATATTTAAATGGAAAATTTTATATAGAACATTTTCAGATAGTCATGATGTAATCCCAAGGAAGGGGTGTAAAAGAATGAAAAGATTTTTATTACTTGCAATCATGTTTTTCATTTTAATGAACGGTGTTCATGGCACTGATCTTTCCTATAGTGAGATTTCTGTAGCCTCTAAGGTAATCGAAAAGTATGGTTCTTCTAATGGCAAAATACCTAATGGAATTGTCATAGATAATAAGAGCATTTCCATGGACGATTACCTTTATGCGGCGGCGAGAACAACAATAAACCTAAATACCAACCAAAAAAAGACAATAACAACCAACAACTACAAACCGCCAACAAACCCACCAACCATTACAGCAACAGGAACACTCACAAAAACAGCATACCTACAAACAGCCCAAAACATCAAAAAATACATGGAAACCAACAAAAGATCACCAAACTATGCCACAACGAGCATTGGCAAAGTAAACTACCAAAGCTTAATCTACGCCTACAGCAGGATAATAAACTTCTACAATAACAATGGAAGATTGCCAAATTCTATAACAGTCATTGGAATCACAAAAAATCTAGTAAATACAACAAATGCTACGAATAGTGTAGTTATTGGCAGGACAGCTTATGGTGTAGTTGTGCGCGAAGGCCCTTATGGAAACTCCACTTCTCCTGATAAGGTGGTTTTTATAGTGGGTGTGCATCCTCTGGAGTCACAATCCCACAATGCTATTATCGAGGCTATAAGAACTTTAAATAGGTCTCTTAACAAATGTTACTACATTTACAGGGTAAATGTTACAAAGGATGCGTCTGATTACGAGAAGGGCAGGCTCAATGGCCAATTATTAGCTAACCAGTATGTAGTCCCCGATGCGAAAAAGATGTTACCAAAACTAGTAATTGATGTTCACTCAAATAAGGGCAATTATTTCGTGAACAATTTCTTATTCGTTCCCTATACTTCCACAGAAGCTAATAGAATAGCTAACATGATAAAAGATAAAACAAGTTGGTTAACAATTTACACTCCACCAACATCAACTAGCGCTACATATGTTACCATACCTTTAATAAAGGCAGGCATACCATCCATAATATATGAAACATACGCATATGATCCGTACGCCAAAACATTACAACATGCCACACAGATTGTTTCAATAATAGATGGCCTAGTCCTATAATCTTGAATGGGAGATAGAATCTACTTGTTTTATTCTACTCCCATTTTAAGATTTTCCACGAAAATATTTATCTTCTGTCAACTATCCTCTTTGGTCTTCCTCTTATCTTGTAAAATTCTAATTCTCCAGGACTCTTAAAATCAAATAGTATCTCAAATGTGCCATCTAGATAAGTGTGGTAAAGTTCTTTTTTTTCTTTGAAAAATTTTCTGAGAAAGTTTTCTTTTATAAATTCCCTATCACATTCTTCTATTTCTTTGCATTCAACTGATACTTTCATGGTAACAGGTCCTTCGTCCTCGTCACCATATAGGAATGCCTCATATTCCCCTGTGAGATATTCCATGTTTTCTCTTTGGAATACTGCCGCTTCAACATCAACCTTATTGAATGGGTGCCCAGCCACCCATACCGTCTCAGCTTCCCTCTCAGGACTCATTATGCGCATATGTGTTCTCCCACATTTGCATTTACCCCTTGATATCACCACTGTGGTATCCTCGGTGTCATAATTTAAAAGTAGAATTCCCGTCTTCGTTCCTACCGGCAAGAGCGTTGTTAAGACTATCCTACCACATTCACCGTCCTCGACAAAACTTTTAAGGCGTGGATCATACACGTCAAGGTGTACAAGATCCTCTGGGACATGCAGACCATCCTTTTCTGCGCATTCGCCGCACATTGTCCCCTCAGTACTGCCATAAGTGTTGAAAATATCCACATCCCAGATCTCTTCTAGGTATTCCCTTGCTTCCGGAGCGAAGCTTTCACCACCCACAACTAAACGCTCTATACTGGATTCGCTAGGGTCTAGGCCCTGATCTTCCATCCTCCTAGCAAGCCTTAAAAGCTTGAATATACTTGCAACTATACTCGTCGGCTTATAATTTTCTATTATGCGCACGGGAAATGTGCATTTACCCTCTGGGATGATTGTCATGCCAATCTTATGCGCTGCAAGGGTCATTGTGTTGGCACCAATATTCATCCCATAAGATGCGCATATAACAACCCTATCCTTTGCATCAAAACCTTGGGATACAAATGCCCTTGCATACTTTTCTGCATAACGTTGCCAGTCATCCCATGTTAAAAAGAAGGATTTTGGACGTCCGCTTGTACCGCTTGTTTCATGTATAGTGAAAATATTCTCCCATGAAGTAGCCTTGAACTCAAACCTTTCAGTTTCAGGGGGTTGATTCTCCCTTACAGTTCCCCCATCTATGATTGGTAATTCCCTAAGATCTTCATGTGACCTTATATCTGATGGTTTTATTTTATGTTTTTGGAACCATTTGGTATAGAATGGAACGTTTTCATATGCGTACTTGATAGTGTATCGGATGCGTTCTTCCACTATTGCATCAATATCATCACGATCCATTGTTTCAATTTCGGGGTTAAAATAGGATACCATAAAGATCACACAAAGTTTTATAAAGTTTAGATGCCCTGACCGGGACTTGAACCCGGGTGATAGGATCCGCAGTCCTACGTGATATCCGCTACACTATCAGGGCCCCTACAGAAATAATATAATAACATATTATTAATATTCTTTTCCCACAAAAAAGAAGATAAACCTCGCGGCAATGTACAGTAGTATTTTTTGCTTACAAGTTAAAACACTGCACATTTTCAGGACAAAACTTATGGCCCAATTGAAACTTTAGGAAGAGTGCTTTGCTAGAAATCAAAGGGGGGCTGAGTCCTAATTTTTTCTGTCCAGTAGATCGGAGTAACCTTTATATACTTGTTTTGTTTTATAGGGACATTATGGTGTTATCATGAAGAGAGTATTATATTTGGGTGTTTTCTTGGCATTTTTACTAGTGCTGGTCAACAGCGCCTCAGCAGCCCAATTAACATACAATGAAGTTTCAAACGCTTCAAAAATAATAGCTGACAAAGCGTCAAAAACAGGCCA
>NZ_QLOE01000012.1 GCF_003264935.1 Methanothermobacter tenebrarum | reverse complement strand
GCATTGGCAAAATAAACTACCAAAGCCTAATCTACGCCTACAGCAGGATAATAAACTTCTACAACACCAACGGAAGACTACCAAGTTCTGTGACAATAAAAAATGTGAAAATCAGCACTATACCAAGTACATCAACGCCCCAGTTATCATATAATGAGATATCTTCAATTGCTAGAGCAATAACAAGTTATGTAAGTCAAAATTGTGGGATACCCTCCAAGATCGTGGTAAACAATAGGAACATAACATCAGATGATTACTTATACGCTGCAGTAACCACAACAATAAACTTAAACATTAACCAGAAAATAAGTGTACCTATTAATAATTATAAATCGCCGACGGATCCATTGAAGACCACAGCGATTGGGACGCTAACAAAGACAGAATATTTGCAAATGGCCCAAAGCATCAAAAAATTCATGGAAACCAACAAAAGATCCCCTGATTATGTTAGTACGAGCATTGGTAAAGTAAACTACCAAAGCCTAATCTACGCCTACAGCAGGATAATAAACTTCTACAACACCAACGGAAGACTACCAAATTACGTGACAGTAATTAATATAAAAAATAATGAAGGTCCAATAGCACATGGTGCGATATGGGTTCATGCTTATACCATGGACAAGGTTAATTTCGCCGCCCTTAAGAATAAGGGTATAACAGATATATTCTTGGAACAGCAGGCCTTCACCAAGATGGAATATAGGACTGCGCTTCTGAACTTCCTTAAAGGCGCTTCAGATGCTGGTATTCGTGTAAGTGCATGGGTAATCTGTCTGCGAGAAAACGGTGATTGGGTTGATCCCACAAATGAATCCCATATTGAAAAATTGATAAACAGGGTTCAAGAGCTTCTAAGTTTTCAGGGTGTTGGTGGTATCCACCTTGACTATATCCGCTATCCAGGAACTGCCTATAAGTTCCCAAATGCGACAGATATTATAACAGGAGTGGTTCAGAGAATATATGAGACCGTGAAAAGCGTTAATCCAGCGATTCTAGTATCAGCGGCGCTAATGCCAGAAGAAACATCAAATGCTTACCTTTATGGCCAGGATTACGGTCGGCTTGCGCCATATCTTGACGTGCTCATCCCAATGGCATACAAGGGTAACTATTATGAGACAACAGCTTGGATAGAAGAAGTGACAGAGTATGTGAAGAACAGGTGCGGCGGGAAAGAAGTGTGGACAGGTTTACAAACTTATAGATCAGATTCCGATCCAACACCAATCCCCAAAGCGGAGCTTGAATCGGATATAATGGCCGCGTTTAATGGTGGGGCAACTGGCTACGTGCTTTTCAGGTATGGTCTCATCGATAGTAGTTTCTGGGATGGGAATCCATACTATCTACCAAATTAGGGGTTTCCCTTTTTATTTTTTTGATAATATGGGTATCTGTTTTTTATTGCTTTAATGAATAATCTGCGGAGTTTTTCTAGGTTATCTTCCTGAAGCGCTTTTTTCATGTCAATGAGATTGTCGTTTCTCAAGAGGCATGGTTTTAATTTGCCGTCTGGGGTTATTCTCATCCTTGTACAGTTTTCACAAAATCGTGTATTGTCCATTGGTCTTACGATTTCGATTTCCCCACCATTGATATAATATTTTCTCCTATCTTGCATGAATTTCCTAGTTTTCACTTTATCAGCTATTTTGGAGAGTTTTTTTTCGATTTCGGCGAGGTTATAATGGTATTTTTCAAAACCATTACCTGGGCATTGCTCTGTGGTTAAAAGTTCGATGAGTTGGAGTATGGCTCCTTGTTGATGGCAGAATTTGAACATGTCCCAGATTTCATGTGAATTTATATTTTTCATCATTACCATGTTAACCTTGATTGGGTATAGGCCTGCTTTAACTGCGGCTTTTATACCAGCTTTAACTTTCTCTAGGTGGTTTTTACCCGTTATGAACTTGTATGTGTTGGAATCGAGCGTGTCAAGGCTCACGTTGACTCTATTAAGGCCGGCTTCTTTGAGTCTGGAACTGTATTCTTCAAGTAGTGTGCCGTTGGTAGTGAGTGATATGTCTTTGAATCCTATGGTGCTGATTTTTTCTATTATTGTGATTATATCATCCCTGAGCAACGGTTCGCCACCTGATAGTCTTATTTTGGTTATACCTAATCGGGATGCGACTTTACATGCTTTTTCTATTTCATCTGCTGTCATCTCCTGGGAACTGGGGACTATACCATCTTTATGACAATAGAAACAATTTAAGTTGCATTTTGTAGTTATTGAGATCCTTAATGATGTTACCGGCCTGTTATAGTTGTCATAGATTTTCATTTTCACCATTTTATTATGATCTCTATTTTGTCAATTTCGGTTTCTTCTCTTTGAAGAGATTTAACCATCCCAGTAATGGTCTCTGACATGATTTTTTGGACAAAGGGGTTGAGTGGTATTGGATTGCCATTTATGCGTAACATTGCCCTTTTGAATTGGCTTTTACAATTAACATCATCTGCATCCCCTTTAACCTTTGCCCGTGCAAATTCTTCGCAAGATTCGAAACCGCACTTTCCACAATTTAGGCCTAATAGGAGGCCATAGGTTCTTTTTTCTGTTAATTGTAGTATTTCTTTGAATTCTTCGTCTTTGAGGGAGAATGGATCTACTTTTTTTATGGTGAATTCATTTTCTATAGATGTGGATATGTTGGCAAATTCCATTTTTTTGAATCCTTCTATGATTAGGAAATCTATTTCTTCTATAAATGGTATTGTTGATATTATCCATTTGATATTCTTTTCTTTTGGGGAGAGGAAAAATGTTTCTTTTCCCGCTCCTATGACTAATTTCGCCCCTGCCTTGCGGTGTATTTCAGTATCTTTACCTGGAAAGTCAAATCTTCCATGAGTATGTTTTATTGTTCCGACCTTATAGCCTTTGTCGGTCAATCCTTTTATTAACCTTGTTACAAGCGTTGTTTTACCAGTGTCTTTTGTGCCTATTATGCCAAGTATCTTCATAGGGTCACCAGGACAAAGATTTATTTTTAGATAAAGATAAATTTTCTCAATCAAATAAAAAATTTTAAGGATTTTTATGAAGAAGAAAATAGAGATTATCCTGGATGGCCAGAGTATTAGAGTAGATGAGGGTAAAAGTATATTGGATGCTGCATTGGAAAACAATATATACATACCCCATCTTTGTTTCAGGCCGGGTTTGGATGCTTTTGGCGCTTGTAGGTTGTGTCTAGTTGAGACCTCTGACGGCAGACTTGTAACTGCATGTGAAACCCGGGTAGAGGATGGTATGGAAGTAACATCTGATTCTGATAGGCTTAACAGGATTAGGAAGGTTATAGTTTCCCTGTTAATAAATGAACATGATGGGGATTGTCTTAAATGTCCTAAATCTGGAGAATGTAAATTAGAGAATGTATCTTCTTATCTTGGTATTAATGCCGAGAATTTGGCAAAATTGAGGGAACTTAAAATTGACAATTCAATTGATGATTCTAACCCATTCTTCCTGAAGGATAATGGTAAGTGCATACTCTGCGGTTTATGCGTCCAATCATGTGATATTATAGGTGTAAATGCAATAGATTTCGCATTCAGAGGCGCCAAAACCAAGATTAGTACATTCATGGATAAACCTTTATTAGATTCATCTTGTGTATCTTGTGGTGAATGTGTTGAAACTTGTCCAGTTGGGGCCCTTGTAAAGAAATCAGAGAAACCATCAAGAGAAGTTAAAACAGTATGTCCATACTGTGGTGTGGGTTGTGGAATCTACCTTGGAATCAGGGGTAATAGGATTGTCAGTGCAAGGGGGGATCCTAAAAATCCGGTTAACAATGGCAGACTTTGCGTAAAGGGGAGATTCGCCTTAAATTTCGTTAACAGCATTGAAAGATTAGAAAAACCTCTCATAAAGGAAGATGGCGAGTTCAAAGAGGTTGAATGGGATGAAGCTATTTCATTCATAGCAGATAAACTTTCAAAATATAATGGGGATGAATTTGCAGCCATAGCCTCTGCAAAGTGTACTAATGAAGAAAATTATCTGCTGCAGAAATTTACAAGGACTGTGATGAAGTCCAATAATATAGACCACTGTGCAAGACTCTGTCATGCCCCTTCCCTCGTAGCTTTAAAGGAAAGTCTTGGGAGCGGTGCAATGACCAATTCGATCAACGAACTTAAAAAATCCGCTTGCATTTTAGCAATTGGAACCAACACAACCGAAACACACCCAGTAATCGCATATAAGATTATAGAAGCTGTTAAAAATGGTTCAAAGCTTATAGTGGTTAATCCAACAAGGATAGAGCTTGTAAGACATGCTGATATTTACTTAAGGAATAAACCAGGTACTGATGTTCCCCTAATTTTGGGAATGTGCAAGGCCATATTAGAAGAGGATCTTATAGACCACGAATTCATAAAAGAAAGAACTGAAGGATTTGAATCATTCAGGGAATATCTTAGCGGTCTTGAATGGGACGAAATAGAATTATTAACTGGAATATCCCATGATGATATTAGAGAGGCTGGTATACTCTATGCATCTTCCCCCACCGCCTCAATAATCTATGCCATGGGAATAACCCAGCATGTTAATGGGACAGATAATGTCTTTGCACTTAGTAACCTAGCACTGCTAACTGGTAACGTTGGAAGGGTCAATACTGGTATTAACCCACTAAGGGGACAGAATAACGTTCAAGGATCTTCTGATATGGGTGCACTACCAGATATGTACCCAGGTTATCAATCAATTGATAATCATAGGGAAAAATTTGAAAAAAAATGGAATTGCAAACTTCCCACAGAAAAAGGGATAATATTGCCTGAAATTTTTGAAAATGCATGCAAAGGTAAAATAAAAGCATTGTATATCATGGGTGAAAATCCCATTTTAAGCGAACCAGATATAAAGAGTGTGGAAGAAGCCCTTAAAAATATTGAATTTTTAATCGTACAGGACATATTCCCCAGTGAAACTTCAAAATTTGCGGATGTTATTTTACCTGCTTGTTCATTCGCAGAAAAAGATGGTACATTCACAAACACTGAAAGAAGGGTGCAATTGATAAGATCTGCTATTAGACCACCAGGAGATGCTAAACCTGACTGGTGGATCATATCCAAGATCGCTAAGAAAATGGGGGCCGCTGGTTTCGAATTCGAAAATCCTAGGGAAATATTTAATGAGATAAGAGAAGTTGTACCATCATATAGCGGCATATCATATAAAAGACTAGAAAGTGAGGGAATACAATGGCCTTGTAGAAGTGAAGAGGATCCAGGGTCTACTTTTCTTTATAAGGATGGTTTTACACGGGAAAATGGTAGAGCAAAGTTCATTTTACCCTCATTAAAGTTATTTGAGACTCCTGACAAGGATTATCCCTTCATGCTCATTACAGGTAGAAGTTTATATCAGTATCATACAAGAACCATGACGAGTAAAGTCAGGGGCCTTGAAAAATTTAAGGATTGGAAGTTTCTTGAGATGAATCCTGTCGATGGGGAGAGGCTAGGAGTCCGTGAAGGCGATTTTGTTTTGGTTAAGTCAAGGCGAGGGGCTGTTAAGGCGAAGGTAAAATTTAATGAAGCTTTAATGGAGGGTGTTGCTTTTATGAGTTTCCATTTTGCTCTTGTCAATTGTCTTACAAGTTCTGTGAGGGATCCTCTTTCTGGGATGCCTGCTTTAAAGGTTTCTTGTGTTGATTTAATCCCACAATAGTACGTGTACATACCACACAATAGTATATATAATTTTCTATTTTTTCTTGGTAGAAATATTTTAAATAAAATAATCATAAAAGTGTGATTAGCACACATGGTGACCCGATGCCAAAACATATAATTTCAGGACTCAGGTACCTTGCAGCAATAAACTTGACAAAACAGGGACACACACAAAAAGAGGTAGCCAATAAACTAGGCATCAACAGATCCACAGTTTCCCACTACCTAAACGGCAGAAACCTTTCAATAAAATCGATAGAAGTCGCAAAGGTGATAACGGAATTATGCCCAAGGGACTTCCTACTTCTAACCTACGCCCTCTTACAGGACACAAATAAAACAAGAACAATAATCAAAGCTTGCCAAAAAAGAAAATTCAAAGCCTCAGTGAAAAATTCGTGCATCGGATGCGGAATTTGCATAGACAGTTGCCTTATGAAAGCCATAAAACTAAATGAACTAAAAGCAGAAATCAACCCTAAATGGTGTTGTGGTTGCCTCATATGTGTTGAAATGTGTCCGACAAATTCTATAGAAATTGAGGAGGTAGAAGATTGATGGAGACTACAGAAGTAATAGAGGAAGGGGGGAACATCACAGTTGAAAGAGCCGGCGAAGAAACGCGAAAATTGTCTTTCAACAACGGTCTCTGCGCAGTCTGCGGATTATGTGAAGAAATATGCCCAGTAGAAGCAATTGAAGTCAACCCCACAGGTGCCATGATCAGGACAGAACAAGAAACAGGTAAAATAACAATAGACGAAGAAAAATGCGTACTATGCGGGATGTGCAGTTCAATATGCCCATTCCAAGCACTAGATCTTCAAATAGATGGCACATCCATAAAAGAAATCCCAGCATATCCACAACTGTTAAAATCTGCCGAAATCGACGAAGAAGAATGCATAAACTGTAAAGCTTGTGAAACAGCATGCCCACAAGACGCCATAACCATAACAAGAGACCTCCCAGAAAGAAAAGATCTAGTCACGGGAGAAATCGAAATAGACAAAGACACATGCATCTACTGCGGAATCTGTGAAGAAATGTGCCCAGCAGACGCCATCGAAATAACCTACGAAGAACCAACATCAATAAACCCAGTTATAGCAAGCGACATCAACGTAGACGAAGACAAATGCGTACACTGTGGAATCTGCAAGAGAGTATGCCCAGTCGACGCAATAATGCAAGTATGTAGAATCTGCCCATACGGAGACTATGAAATAGAAGAACCAGAAATAACAGGAACATCCTACATAGACCCCGAATTATGTGTCAACTGTGGATGGTGCCAAGAAATTTGCCCAGTAGACGCTGCCAAGGTCACAAAACCATTCGAAGGCGAACTAATACTCGACGAAGAAAAATGTCAAGGATGCGAAACATGCGTCATGGTATGCCCATGTAACGTCCTCTCATTCCCCAAACCGGAAAAACCCGGAGAAAAACCCGAAAAGCTCCACAAAGACGAAAAATTCTGCATCTACTGTGGAGCATGCGAAAAATCTTGTCCTGTAGATGCAATAACAGTCAAAAGGACAAACATCAACTACACACCAACCAGATCAAAAGCATGGCAAAATGCATTCGAATCCTTAACAAAATAATGGGGGTTTAACCAATGGCAATCGAATTAAAAGCATACCCAGACCTCTGTCACGGGTGTGGAAACTGCGTCGTAGCATGTCCAGTAAATGCCCTAAGAAGTCCTGAAATCGCAGGAGGTAAAGGACCAACAGAAGACGTAGAAGTTATAATGATAGTAGAAGATGGTGTCATCAACATAAAAAATCCAGATCTTTGCGGAAAATGTGGAACATGCGTTGAAAGCTGTCCCGTAGATGCAATAAGACTGGAGGAATCAGAATGAGAGCAATACTAAATACTGGTAGAACCATATGGCAAGGACAAGCCATAGAAGCCGGGAAAGACCTTAAATTATACGTGGATGCTGCTGCAATAGTCTACATGAACCCCGAGATGATGAGAGAACTGGGAGTAAAAGAAGGCGACAACGTAAAAGTCATCTCAGAATACGGAGACGTTGTCGTTAAAGTTGCCGAAGCAAAAGAAGCCCTACCAGAAGACATGATATACATTCCAATGGGGCCATGGGCCAATCGCGTTGTAAGACCCAACACAGACTCCACAGCAACACCAAGCTTTAAAAACATTCCTGTAGAAGTCATACCAACAGATGAAGAAGTCCTTGACATGCCCACATTAATGAAAAAAGTTTATGGCAAACTCGGTCAAATTTAAGGGAGGATAAAAATGGAGCTTATAATAAAAAACGGATTTGTTTACTGCCCCCTAAACGACATTGACGGGGAAAAGATGGACATATGCGTCAAAGACGGTAAAATCGTTGAAAGCGTCAGCGACGATGCAAAAGTTATCGACGCCTCAGGCAAAATAGTAATGCCTGGAGGTGTGGATCCACACGCACACATAGCAGGCCCAAAAGTCAACATAGGAAGAACCTACAGGCCAGAAGACAGTAAAAAAGCCGCTGCAAAATTTAAAGGTGGAAGAGCCGGGAGCGGATTTTCAGTCCCTTCAACCTTCATGGCAGGATACAATTATGCAAAGATGGGCTATACCACTGCAATGGAAGCTGCAATGCCACCATTACTCGCAAGACACACACACGAAGAATTCCATGACACACCCCTAATAGACCATTCAGCCTACACACTATTCGGTAACAACTGGTTCGTAATGGAATACCTCAAAGAAGGAGATATCGACAGATGCGCAGCATACGCATCATGGCTCCTAAAAGCCACAAAAGGCTACACCATCAAACTTGTGAACCCTGCAGGTACAGAAGCATGGGGATGGGGTGGAAACGTTCATGGCATACACGAACCCGCACCATACTTTGATATCACCCCCGCAGAGATCATAAAAGGACTCGCAGAAGTCAATGAGAAATTAAGAATGCCACATTCAATACACTTACATTGTAACGACCTCGGACACCCTGGTAATTACGAGACAACACTCGCATCCTTTGACGTCCCCAAGGGCATAAAACCCAACCCGGCAGTAGGAAGCAGAGATACAATATTATATGCTACGCACGTACAATTCCATAGTTATGCCGGGACAACATGGAGAGACTTCGAATCAGGAGCCCCAGAAATAGCAGATTATGTGAACAAACATGACCATCTAATCATAGACGTTGGACAAGTAACATTAGATGAAACAACCACCATGACAGCAGATGGTCCAATGGAATACGACCTGCACTCACTAAACGGCCTCAAATGGGCAAACTGTGACGTCGAACTCGAAACCGGTGCAGGTGTAGTCCCATTCTTATACATGCCAAGAGCGCCGGTCCCATCAGTCCAATGGGGGATAGGCCTAGAATTATTCCTATTAATCAAGGATGCTAACAAAGTTTGTCTTACAACAGACCATCCAAACGCCGGCCCATTCACCAGGTACCCAAGGATCAAAGCTTGGCTAATGAGTAACAAATACAGAATGGAATATATAGAAGAGAAATTGCACAGTTGGGCCCAGAGAAGGAGCAGCATAGCCACCATTGACAGAGAATACACATTCTATGAAATAGCCCAAGTTTCAAGATCCACACCAGCAAAAGCCCTTGGATTAAGTGATGTTAAAGGACACCTTGGAGTGGGTGCAGATGCTGATATAGCAATATATGATATCAACCCAGAGACCACAGACCCATCCAACGATTACATGGAAATCGAAAAAGCATTCGAAAATGCAAGCTACGTCCTAAAAGATGGGAAAATAATAGTAAAAGATGGTAACGTTGTCAAGACAAGAGAACATGGAAGAACATACTGGGTTGACACCCAAGTAGAAGAAGACATATACAAAGAAGTCCTAGCTGATGTTGAAAGAAAATTCAAACAATACTATTCTGTAAACCTAGAGAATTATCCTGTACAAGATACATATCTGCCAAAGTCTGCTCCAGTTAAAGGGGTGATGTTATGAGTGAGATAATATTAACTCCTCTAGACCAGCCAGAGGTGCCATTAGAAGCCTCCAACATAAAACCTGACGTATTCGCAGGTAAAACTGTCGAAGAGATCAAAAACATTGAAATACTCCATGGGAACACCCCTGTTAAATTATCAGACTTCTTCGAAGTAACTGGCGAATCATCCGAGAATCCTGCAGACCTCAAAATAATCATTGACGGCGACGTTGACAGGACAAAGAGGATAGGAGAAGGGATGAGCGCCGGCGAAATCCTCATAAAAGGCGATGTCAACATGTATGTCGGCGCTGAGATGAAAGGTGGTAAAATAACAGTTGAAGGAAACGCCGGACCATGGGCAGGGCAAACCATGATGGGTGGCGAACTAGAAATCCTAGGAGATGCTGGAGACTATGTAGGATCCTCATACCGTGGAGACTGGAGAGGCATGCAAGGCGGCACCATAATAGTCCATGGAAACGCTGGTAACGAGATCGGAGAATACATGAACGGTGGCAAAATCATCATCAAAGGCGACGTGAACATAATGACAGGAATACACATGAACAATGGACTTATCATAGTCGAAGGAGACGCTATTGCTAGGGTCGGTGCCGAAATGGCTGGAGGAACAATAGTAGTAAAAGGTATAGTCAACGAATTCCTCCCAGGATTCGAATACCTAGGCGTTGAAAAAGATATTGAAGTAGATGGACAAACAATACCCGGAGCTTTCTACAAGTTCCTAGGAGATCATGCTATTAAAGGCGCGAAAGGGACAGTATACGTGGCTGTTAGAGGTAACGGCCATATAGTCCCATAAGAGGCCAAGATGGAGGTATCGTCATGGAATATGTTAAAAATGTTGTCTGCCCCTTCTGCGGAACCCTATGTGACGACATCATATGTAAAGTAGAAAACAATGAAATAGTAGGTACTATAAACGCTTGCAGAATCGCTCACAACAAGTTCGTACATACAAAGGGTGCAACACGCTATACAAAACCACTCATAAGGAAAAATGGGGAACTAATCGAAGTAACTTATGATGAAGCAATAGAAAAAGCCGCTGAGATCCTTGCAGAAGCCAAAAGACCCCTATTATATGGTTGGAGTTCTACTGAATGTGAAGCGCATGCTGTGGGCATGGAATTAGCAGAGGAAACAGGAGCAGTCATCGACAACACAGCATCTGTATGCCATGGTCCTTCAGTACTAGCACTACAGGACGTGGGATACCCCACATGTACACTCGGGGAAGTTAAAAACAGAGCAGATGTTATAGTCTACTGGGGATGCAACCCAATGCACGCCCACCCAAGACACATATCACGGCATGTATTCTCCAGAGGATTCTTCAGGGAACGTGGCAGACCTGACAGGACAGTCATCGTAGTAGATCCCAGGGAAACAGACACCGCAAAACTTGCAGACATCCACTTACAGGTAGAATTCGACAGGGACTATGAACTTATCGATGCAATGAGAGCATACCTATTAGGACATGAAATACTATACGAGGAAGTGGCAGGAATACCAAGAGAAACCATCGAAGAAGCAGTTGAAATCATGAAAAACGCCCAATTCGGGATACTATTCTGGGGTATGGGCCTAACCCAGAGTAGAGGAAAACACAGGAACATTGACACGGCCATTATGCTAACCGAAGACTTGAACGACTTTGGTAAATTCAACCTAATACCAATGAGAGGCCATTATAATGTTACCGGATTCAACCAGGTGGCTTCTTGGGAGAGCGGATTCCCATACTGTGTCGACTTTTCAGCTGGCGAACCAAGATACAACCCTGGGGAGACTGGTGCGAATGATCTACTCCAGAACAGGGAAGCAGATGCATTGATGGTTATAGCATCTGACCCTGGGGCTCATTTCCCACAGAAGGCTGTTGAATACATGACAGAGATCCCAGTGATAGCTGTTGAACCCCACAGGACTCCAACAACGGAATTAGCAGATATTATAATCCCACCAGCTATCGTCGGCCTTGAAGCAGAGGGCACAGCTTATAGGATGGAAGGCGTGCCTATAAGGATGAGAAAAGTCGTTGAAACAGACCTATTACCAGATAAAGAAATTGTGGAGAAAATCCTAGAAAAAGTGAGGGAGATAAAAGCATCCAAATAAAACTCCCTTTATTTTATATTTTTTTATATGGGGTGTCTGTTAAGCATATGACATAATAATGATACAACAACAAAACCTACTAATATTATAGAGATTATTTGGAATGTTTGACTCATTCTTGACCCTCCTCATCCACTGCCTCTATTATGCAGACATTACCTTCACATTCGTGTTCTAGTTCTATGAGATAATCCTTGAGTTTTTCCACGTCGATTGTTGTAAGTCCTTTTATCATTTCACTGTCAATTTTTACTTGTATGATACCATTGTTGTTTGTTATAACTTCCCCTGGGATATATACCCTGCCAAGGGACAATCTTACAATGTCTCCAGGTTTTACTTCCTCTTTTATGTAACGGCAGAGTTCTTCACATGTTGCACATCTTTTTTCGGTTTCCATATATTATCACCTTATTTCTCTATCTTCTTTGATGGTAAAAAAGTTATCTATATCCATGAGTGATTCAATGGCTTTAACTTTCACATCCACTCCATTTTCCTTTATCGCTGCAATGGGGTTTAAACCGCCTGGTGTGACGATGCCCACTTTATATCTTCCAACCTTGGCATTATAGAGGATCTCGTTTGTTTTACCAACCTTGAAAATGTTGAATCCAGCTTCTTTGAGTTTCTCCGTCACCTTTAGGGTTTTTTCCCTTGCAATATAAGGTATCTCCCTCAAACTTGCCAGTATCCTATCAGATTCGCTGTGAGGGTCATATACTTTTGTCATGCCCTTTGAAATGTATATTTCATGGGGTTCGACTGATGATCCACTATATGCTGTAAGTTCAACAAACCTTCGCATGCCATCTTTTATCTCGAGTAATCCACTATAGGTGGGTGTTGACATTATGCCACTGTTTATGAGAACTCCATCAACTGTTAAACTACATATAGTAGCTATGCCTACTTTGTCCCCTTCTAATTCCATGATCCTAAAATAGGGTGATGTTAAGTATTCTGGTTTTTCCTCGCACACCCTTCGGATAATTGTAAGGGCCCTGTCAAGGTCTTCTTTTTTTAAAATTGAAATGTTAGTTATAACTTTTCCTCTTATTGTATCAGGGTCAAAATCTACTTTTTGTATTAGATTCCATGCCTTGGTTAATAGGATTTTAATCTTTTCTTTACTGGGCTTTTTTGGCTTTTTTAACAATTTTCTGGGGCGTGTAACTAAATCTAGTTTGTTAAATTCTAGTAGGGTCTCGGCCATTTTAATACTAATATTATAGCCTGCCTCTTGGGCTGCGCAGAGGGGTGTTATACCTCCTATGATCGCTATTCCGACCATTCCATCATCTACTGGTATGCCTAGGATGTTTTCCCCGGCTTCGCCTATCTTGAGGACTCCCCCGATGTTCATCTTTTGGAGTTTATACAATATTCTTAGGGCTTTTTTGCGGCCTGTTTCTGGTACGAGGCGGAAGTTGGCGGGTATCATCCCTTCGCCATGTTTTATCACATTGAGGACTGATGTCATCTCCCTTGCTGTGAAGGCTTCAAGTGGCATCATTGAAGTCTTTTTATATGCTATGAGTTCTGTAAACCTTCTTGGCGTATGATCTTTTATTTCAACTAATCCTGCGAAGGTTGGGATTATGGGTATGCCCTCTTTGAGGAGTAGACCATCGATTGTGGTGCCACATACTGTCATTATCTTATAATTTCCATCTATTTTCTCCAATCTTGCATGTGGACTTACACATAATCCTTCTTTGAAGGCTTTTTTGATAATAGGAAAGGCTCCGGGAGGTATTGTGGATGTGTTTACTACAACCTTCCCTTTACCAGTGTTCGGGTTGAAGCTTGTATTGTGTATCATTTCTTCGAACTTTGAGAATATGAAATCGACTTGGTCGTATACGAGGCCCTTTTCTATTTCTTTTAACCCTTTTTTTGTTATTTTCCGGCCGGAGTATCCTATGCGTTTAGTGAATCCTTTTTCGTCGAGTATGCGCATGTGATATCTGACTGCTCTTTCCCCTAGGTTGTAGCCTTTCTTTTTAAGTTCTTTGGCTATTGCTTTCGCTCCGAGGATCTCTTCGTGTTCGGATAATATCCTTAAAATTTCCATCATTTTCTTGTCGGTTTCCCTAGACACGTTTGACACCATCGCCCACGAAAAAGAATAAAAAAATTCAATTAAAGTGTATTGTACTTGGTTTTATATATTTTATGGAATTTTTTTTGATTAGATAAAGTTTAGATAGAAGATGGACATGCCAACTCCTGCTATTAGGGGTGTGGTGATATTATCCTCTATGGGAGTATATGCTTCTACTAATGATCCTATGAACGCTCCAATAAAAGCTATTGGGGGGTTCACTTGTGTTAATGCTCCGATGAATCCTATGAATATGAATGCGATGGAACCTTCAAATGTTTTATTGGGCTTGTATGGTAGTGGGTGTTTGCCATAGAGTTTACCGATGAGGGTAGATGCAGCATCACCGATTGTTAGAATGAGTATGGCGGCGTTTGCAATGGGAATATACGACCCGAAAAAGGCGTAGGTGAGGGCTAAGCCTATAAAATAGTATATGAATCCTCTTTCACTAGTATCTCTGCGGCAAGTTCTTAATAGTCGTGAAAATAGAGGTATGGGGCGTCTGAGGTCGTATCGGCGGATGGTCTCTCCTATAACTGCTGCTAGGATGCCGAGTAGAATAAGGTTTTTAACTCCGATCCAAGGCTGTATTATCACGAATATTATGCCAGTAGCATGTATAGCTTGTCTTAGGATTTCTCGCTTATGTCTCAAATAAAACACCAAAAAAATTGGGGGATTTTACATGTACCTTTCTATCACTCCATGATATGTCTCCTGTAATTTCTCTACTGGGACTTTAAAGTCATCTACTTGGAAATTATCGCCACCAACGGTGCCTATAACTGAAGATGGTACCCCTATATTTGCTATTATATCATGGGCTATTTCTTCTTTCACTGTTATAATATACCGGCCATGTGATTCTGAAAATAGGAGTTGATGTTGATTTTTGCAATTGTTCGGGATTTTCATGGTATTGATCTTGGCTCCTAGACCTGATTTTATGCTCATCTCTGCTAATGCCACTCCTAATCCGCCCTTAGAACAATCATGTATTGCCGTAACACCATCACCAAACTTTTCTATAATGTTACGAATGGATTCTGCGGCCTTTAATTCATCCTTGAACTTTACAATTGGCGGTTCTCCTGTTACGAGTCCGTGCACTCTCTTATAATATTCGGATCCTCCCAGTTCCTCCCTTGTGGAACCAACGATTATAATCTTGTCATTCTCTCCTTTAAAATCCATTGTCTTTATATTGTCAAGTTTCAGGGAGCCCACAACCCCTACTACTGGTGAGGGGTTAACCGTAACTCCTTCTGTCTCATTGTAAAAACTTACATTACCACTTATAACTGGGGTATTAAATGTCCTTGCAGCCTTTGCCATGCCTTTAACGCATTCTCTGAATTCCCAGAATACAGTGGGTTTTTCAGGGTTTCCAAAATTAAGACAATCCACTATGCAAAGTGGCCAAGCACCCATTGAAACCACATTTCTTATGGCTTCTGCCACTGAACCTGCACCGCCATGGTATGGGTCGAGTTTTGTATGTATACTATTAGAATCTACTGTGAGTGCTATCCCATTTTCTTTATCAATTCTTAGGACCGCTGCATCATCCCCAGGTTTGACCACGGTCCTGATTTGGACTTCATGATCGTATTGTCGATAAACCCATTCTTTACTTACAATGTTAGGTGAAGATAAAACCTTTAAGAGGGCCTCTTTGAGTGGTGGATGTTCTACTTTTATACTTTCTCGTGTGTATGTTGGTCTTCTGGCTTCTCTTATGATAACTGGCGGATCTGCGAGGAGTTTGGCTGGTAAATCCGCGATTACTTCACCACCTTTTATTACTTTCATTCTTTTGTCATCTGTGACTTTGCCTATTATGGCCGCTGGGAGCTCATATTTTTCACATATCCTCATGGCTTTTTCTATGTTTTCTGGTTTTATTACGAAGAGCATTCTTTCTTGGGATTCTGATAACATTATCTCATAGGGTGTCATCCCCTCTTCACGTAAAGGTATCTTTTCTAGTTCTACTATTGCACCATTATCGCATTTTGCAACTATCTCTGAAATGCAACAGGTGAGCCCGCCCCCACCAAGGTCTTTGACTCCTGAAACTTCCACTTTATCCATTATTTCAAGACTAGCCTCTAAAACCATCTTCTTTGTGAACGGATCCCCTATTTGTACTGCTGGCCTGTCCTCTATCTCTGATGAACTTGTTAGTTCTTCTGATGCGAATGTGACCCCATGTATCCCATCTCTGCCTGTTCTACCACCCATTAATAGGAATACCTCACCTGGGTTAGGTGCTGTGGCCCTTTTTATCTTATCTTTTTTAACGAGGCCGACGCACATGACATTTACTAGTGGATTGAATTTGAAGTTTTCATCGAATTCAACTTCACCAGCTACTGTGGGGACTCCCACTCTATTCCCATAATCTGATATTCCTTTCACGACGTTTTCGAAAAGGTATCTTGATTTTTGGTCTTCTAGGTATCCGAAGTGCAAGGAGTCTAATAGGGCTATGGGCATGGCCCCCATTGAAAGTATATCGCGTAGTATTCCACCTATTCCCGTGCCGGCGCCACCATATGGTTCTATGGCTGAAGGGTGATTATGGCTTTCTATTCCGACTGCTAGTGCTAGTTCTGGTGTTACTTCCACAACTCCTGCATCGTCTCCTGGCCCGATTATGACCTTTTCGCCTTCTGTGGGGAATAGTTTGAGTATGGGCCTGCTGCTTTTATATGAGCAGTGCTCTGAGAACATGACGTCGAGCATCCCATATTCGAGTGGATTGGGTTCTCTCCCAAGCTTTTTTTTTATAAATTCGATTTCTTCATCAGTTAAAACCATTTTAACACCGGTTCATAATTTGGAGATTGATATGGTAAGTCTTTCATCTGATATATTCCACTTTTTAGCGTATCCTATCTTTTCTCCTTTAAATGATAATGTTTCTGCTCTCACTTCATTTTTAATGAACTCTTTGTGGGGTTCCACAAGGTTTTTGAATTTGTTGCTACAGTTAACATCGACTTTAATGTGTGCTTCAACATCGAGGTCTAGGTCTTTTCTCATGTCTTGTATTCTGCGTATGAGCTCCCTTGCCATGGCTTCACTTAATATTTCATGGGTTAATTTTGTATCTACGAATACGCTCCCACCATCGAATTTGGCTGTCACTATATCCTCTGGCAATTCTGTCTCGAATATGATATCCTCTTCGCCCAATTGTATCTCTTTGCCCTTGATATTCACTGTGTATACTCCTTCACTTTCTAAGATGGATTTTATACTGGATCCGTCTTTTTCTTGAAGTTTTTTCATTACTAGGGGCATGTCTCCTCTAAGGCGCGGTCCTAGGGTTTTTGGGTTGGGTTTGGCATGTATTTTCATCCTTTCAAACTCCAAGGTCACGTCTAACTCCTTGGTGTTCGCTTGTTCGATAACAACATCCCTAAGTGATTCCACAGCCTTGAGTATCCTTTTGTCCTCAGATACTACTGTTATGTTCTTAACTGGCCATCTGAGCTTGTATTTTGCCTTGTCCCTTGCACGTGCACATGCTTCAATAACATCTCTCACAATATCCATTTTTTCTTCAAGATCCTCATCTATGAGTTCTGGGTTGTATTCCCAGTTTAGCATGTGTATGCTCTCAGGGACGTTTGGATCAGCGCCCCTTACTAAATTCTGGTAAATGTCCTCCGTTAAGTGGGGTGTTATAGGTGCCATTATAGTTATTAGGGTCTTAAGGACATTGTAGAGGGTATAATATGCTGCTATCTTATCTGGGTCTTCCTTTTCGATCCATGTCCTGCTACGTATAAGCCTAACATACCATCTGCTAAGATCCTCTATTATAAAATCGTGTAATTCTCGTGTGGCTTTATGGAATAGGAGTCTCTCAAGTGCGCTTGTCACTTTATCAGCTGCTGAATTTATCCTTGATAGTATCCACTGATCTTCTGGCCTGAATTTAAGTTCTTTTTCATCATGATCATAAGGGTTGAAGCGGTCTAGGACCATATAGGTGGTTGCGAAAACGTAAACGTTCCAGAGAATGTTGAACATCTTATTAATATTTTTAAGTTCTTCCCATACAAATTTAAGATCTTCCCATGGTTTATTGGCCCATAGGAGGTAGAATCTGAGGACGTCAACGCCATATTTTTCGATGACTTCTTCAGGTTCGACCACGTTTCCAAGGGATTTACTCATCTTTCGGCCTTCCTCATCGAGGGTGAAGCCGTGCATTAGTACCTTCTTGTATGGTACTTGGTCGAGTGCTATGACTCCACAGCCAAGCTGTGAATAGAACCAACCCCTTGTCTGGTCATGACCTTCTGTTATGAAATCATACGGGAACCATTTATTGAATAAGCTTTTCTCCTTTGGGTAGTAGAGTGAAGCCCAACCAGCGACCCCGGAGTCGATCCAAACGTCTAATACATCTGGTGTTCTTCTCATTTTTGAACCGCATTCACACTTTAAGATTATCCTGTCCACGTGGGGTCTGTGTATGAAGTCGCCTTTGAGCTCTCCTTGGATCATGTTTTCTTTAAGTTCTTTGATGGATCCTATAACCTTGATTTTACCACATTTTTCACATATCCAAATGGGTAATGGTATCCCCCAATACCTTTGTCTTGATATTGTCCAGTCTTTCGCGTTTTCGATCCAATTGCGGAATCTGCTTTCACCAGCCCAACTTGGGATCCATTCAACCTTCTCGATTTCATCTAACATTTTATCTTTTATTTCTGTGATTTTCAGGAACCATTGTTGGGTTGCAAGGTATATTATTGGTGTCTTACACCTCCAACAGAAACCGTAACGGTGCCTGATGGTACCTGCTTTGAATAGCAGACCTTTTGATTTGAGATCTTGGATGATGGATGGATCGGCATCCTTTACAAATTGGCCCTTGTATTTGCCCGCTTCTTCTTTGAATTTCCCAGCTTCATCTACTGGACAGAATATTGGCAGTCCATACTTTTTACCGATTTCAAAGTCCTCTGGTCCATGGCCTGGGGCTGTGTGCACGCATCCTGTCCCCTCTGTAAGGGTTACATGTTCTCCTACTATGATACGATGTTCAAAATTCTTGTGGTATGGTACTTCTTCCTTGAGGGGGTGCTCATATTTTAATCCTTCAAGTTCACTCCCCTTAACCCTTCCTGTTATCTCGTAATCTTCTAGTATGGTGTCTGCCAGGGACTCTGCCAAAAGGTATGTTTCTTTACCAGCTTTTGCATAGATATAATCAAAATCAGGGTGCACGGTTACTGCCATGTTGGCTGGGAGGGTCCATGGTGTTGTTGTCCATACTAGGATGTAATGATCCTTTTCTTCTAGTGGGAATTTCACGTATATTGAAGGATCTTCCTTTTCATGGTAGTCTATTTCAGCCAGTGCCAAGGCCGTTTCACAACGTGGGCACCATGTTATAACTCGGAGGTCATTTATGAGCAGGTTCTTTTTATGTGCTTGTTTTAGGGTCCACCAACAAGATTCCATGTAATTTGGGTCGAAGGTAATGTAGGGTTTCTCCCAGTCCATCCAAACCCCTAGTCTTTTGAATTGTCCCGTCATTATTTCCTTGTTTTTAATTGCGAATTCTCTACACTTTTCCACGAACTTTTCTATCCCTACTTTCTCTATTTCCTTTTTACTTTTTATGCCGAGGAGCCCTTCTACCTTATGTTCAATTGGGAGTCCGTGAGCATCCCAACCGGCTTGTCTTCTGACATAGAATCCGTTCATGCTCTTGAACCTGAGGTATGCATCCTTTATAATCTTATTCCATGCTGTTCCAAGGTGTATCCTGCCACTGCAATATGGTGGACCGTCTAGGAATGAATATCTTGGTTTATCCTTTCTGAGTCTTTTAATCCGCTCGTAGATGTCCCTTTCTTCCCAGAAGTCTTGGACTTTTTCTTCGATACGGTGCGGTTGATATGTTCTTTCAGCCTCCTGGATTGGCATGATAACTCTCCCATTTTGGGGGATGTTGTGAAGAATTAGAATGTTTTAAGTTTCCCTTTTATTAACATCTCTGTTATGTCCCCTATATTGTCGAGCCATTCATCCATTATCCTTGAGATATCCCCTTTGACGTCTTCTATCTTGTAACCTTCTTCAAGTAGTATCTGGGATGTTGCTGTTTTGGGTTGGTTGATTGGTTTGCCTATCTGGCTTAGGATCATTATATGGACTTGCTTAACACCTTCCACTTCTTTTATGATATCTGATGCCATCTGGTTAGCTAGGAGGTTGTATATTTTACCCACATGGTTTATTGGATTTTTACCAGAAGTAGCCTCCAGTGACATTGGCCTGTTGGGTGTTATGAGCCCGTTAGCCCTGTTCCCACGCCCTGCTGAGCCGTCATCTCCCATTTCGGCTGATGTTCCCGTAACCGTTATATAAACTGAAGGTTTTTCTTCATCGTATCTGTCAGCTGTGTTTATGAATATTTCAACGTTTCTGTCAGTGTATTTCCTGGTAAGATCTATGATTTCCTCTTCGAGGAGGTTTTTAACTTCTATGTATTCTTCAAGGTCTGCTATGTATTTGTCAATCATGGCAACTGCGACTGTTAAGGTTATCTCATCATTTTCCCTTAAACCCATGACTTTCACGTCTTCGCCGACCGCTGGATATTTTCTCTTGAACTTTTTAGAATTTAGCAGCCTTTCAGTTTCAAGTACTATGGTCTCTGTTTCTGAAAATGGGGCGAATCCAACCCCAAATGATGTGTCATTGGATAATGGGGCGCTGTCCCTTCTTGCGAACACGTCCCTTAGTTCTCCTGAGCCGTGGCCTATCTTGCATTCTACTACAGTGCATGTTTCAACATCGAGGTTTCTTATATTTTCTTTCAGGTATTCTTTAGCTGCTCCTATTGCTATACGGTCTATCCCTATTTTTTTATTGTCAACTTCTGAGATGCCCCGGCCGGTTAATAGTATGTTTATTGGTCTTAATATTTCACCGCCGCCAAATTTTGGAGCGGACTCTCCTGCTGTTATCTGAACCTCATCGGTGTTATGATGCATTATAGCCCCGAAATGTTCGAGATAAGCATTGCAAAGAGCTCTGCTAACAGATTCTGCTATACCATCACTTATACTATCAGGGTGTCCTATACCCTTCCTTTCTACTATTTCTATTTTTTGCTCCTCGATTGACGGCTGTTTAAGTGGTTCTACGATTATGTTTCTCACAATAGTAACCTCCCAAGTATATGAAAATAATTACTATGATAGATATGATTTTTTGAACTGATAATATAAATAATTATAATCTTCCAGTAAGTAAAGGGTGACTCGATGAAAGTTTTGAACAGGACCAGGAACGAATGCCTTGGTAATGTGAAAATCGCGGATACATTCATTTCAAGATTCAAAGGCTTTATGTTTAAAAAAGATATAAAAAGGGGTTTACTTTTAGAGATGCCAGAGGGTAGGGGGCGTAGGGGTTCGAGTATACACATGTTCTTTATGAAAATACCATTAGATGTCATATTCCTAGATTCAGAGAAAAGGGTTGTGGACTTGGCCACTCTAAAACCATGGCAGATATACATACCCAAGAAGCCGGCTAAGTATATAATAGAACTTCCACAGGGGAGTATAGAAGATTCCGGGACGAGGATAGGGGATATTATGGAGTTCTATAGATGATCCCAAAACTCTTTTGGTTCTCTGATGACCTGGATGCCATCCATCTTCTCAAGGCGCCTTGTATTATCCACGTCTATACTCCTCATATGAAGTGTTATGATACTCCCACCTGATACAGCCCCATATGGACAAGCCCTTTGACAATTACCACATCCTATACATTTTAAAAGTTGTATTTCCACCCCTGGTATTATCGCATCCTGTGGGCAGGCCGCGGCGGCATTACATGTTTCACACCTCTTGCAAATACTCAATTCTAACTTTGAGGGTATCACAGTCTCGACTTCGCCTTCTTCTAAATCCACTGGGAGTATTATTGTCCTGACTTTGCCTTTACCGGCTTGTGCAACCGCATTCGTGACGAGAGTGTCTGCTATTCCATGAACTATCTTGGCCACTGTATTTGCAGTTGCAGGCGATACTATAAGCAGATCATAACGGCCGAGGGAGAATCTCCCAGTTATCGGGAAACTGAAACCTTCATCCCTTTCTAGTACTAGTTCTCTATAGTATCCTCCCTCTAATTTTTTAACACGTTCGAAGAGGCCGTACATTTTTAGTACTTCTTCAGCGGCTCTTGAGACCATTATTGTGACTTTATGCTCCTTTGCAAGTTTTTCGAGTTCTTCGACGCTTTCAAGGAGTAGGTGTCCGGCTCCTGTGAATGCCCAGGCTATTTTCATTCTAAATCAGTCCCCTCCATCAGATGATGTCCAGATACTTATAGGCTTCTGACTCTTCAAATGCGTAATGAACTTTCGTATACTCGGACATGAACTCTGAAACTTCCTCTTTAACATCCTTTTTATCTATAACCGCCCTTTTTATATATTCTGCTATCTCACCCATTTCTGACTCTTTCATGCCGCGCCTTGTAACCTCTTGGGTGCCTATACGTATACCTGAGGGATCATTTGACTTGTTAACATCATCCCATGGGAGCAAATTCTTGTTTAATATGATATTGTTATCTTCAAGTCTTTTAGCAATCTCCACAGCCCTCCCAATATTTGAAACATCCATAACAAGCTGGTGGGATTCTGTGAATCCAAAATCTTCACATAAAACATTAAATCCTAACTCATAGAGGTTTTCAGCGAGTTTCTTAGCATTCTTTATGGTGTCCTTCGCATAAGCTTCCCCAAATTCTAACATTTCAGCTGCAGTGATCCCAAGACCTGCTACATGATGCAGGTGATGGTTACTGACCAGCCCAGGGAATACGGCCTCATCTATTTTATCTGCCAGTTCCTGCCCACATAGTATTATGCCACCTTGTGGTCCTGGGAAGGTTTTATGGGTGCTGCCTACTAGAACATCGGCTCCCTCCTTTAGAGGGTCTTGGAAACATTTACCAGCGATCAAACCTAGTACGTGAGCTCCGTCATACATTATGCTGGCACCCACTTCATCGGCGGCTTCCCTTGCTTCTTCCACTGGATGTGGGAACAGGAAAAGACTCCCGCCTAAGAGTATCAGTTTGGGTTTTAATTCGATTATCTTCTTTTTCATGTTCTCAGGGTCGATGTTCATCCTATCCACATCAAATGGGTGGGCTTGGATCCTTAATCCCCTTACACCAGCCGCGCTCACACTCGCATGGGATAAATGGCCCCCATATGGGATCTCCAATGCCATTATGGTGTCCCCTACATTTGTGAGCGCGAAGAATGATGCTAGGTTTGCCACAACACCGGATGTGGGTTGTACATTTGCGTGCTCTGCATTGAAAAGTTTTTTACATAAATCTATTGCCAATTCTTCGATTTTATCTATATAGTAGCAACCTTCATAGAATCGTTTACCTGGCAGGCCTTCTGCATACCTATGGGATAGATCAGATGTTAGGGCCTCTTTAACCCGCGAACTTGTAATATTTTCACTGGCAATTAAATTGATGCTATTTTCCATCCATTTATTATGGTCCTTCATGAAATTTCGGATTTTCTCAGCGTAAATTTGATTATTTATCATTTGGTTCATCTCCCTCACAGTTTATACCAAAAAAATTTTATTTCCCAAGATTAATTGAGCTTGGGAATTATTATTATAGTTTAAGTTTTTATAGTATTGTATCATTCCCTTATGAACTTCTCATATAAAAAAAAAGTAAAACATTCCTAGTGTAGGGTTTATTTCAAAAATGTTTAAAATCTCAAATGCCAATTTAAAGAATCTAAAATTGTATAAAAGGGGAGTGTCTATTCTATGCTTTCATTTCTTCTAGATTATGGACGATCCTATTAACGTGCTGGTATGGTATGCTGACCATCACATCCTCGTCTCTGAGGTTTTTCATGTGTCTTCTTGAACCAACATCTGCGAAACCATATGTCACCTGTCCTGTGAGGTATGGACAGGCACCCATTGTACTGCAGATAGGGCCAACATCAGCACCGAGTGGATCTGAAATACTATCATATGCATTAGCGTGTAGTAATTCCATTGCTTGTTTACCATTACATATGATGACTATTACATCTGGTGTGAATTTTGCCTTGGATAGTGGTGCGAATAGTATGCTTGAAAATATTCCTGGTTCTATTGCCATGTTTTTTTGCCATGATCTCTGGACTGATTGTATGCTATCGTGGATTCCCATGGAAACTAGGAATGCTCCTGTTCTCATATTCTTTGGGAACTCTTTGGGGTCTTTCATACCAGAGTATCTCGCGCCTCCAAAGCATTCTTCTTCTTCGGCTGTTGAATAAAATACTTCCCCTTCAAGTGCTTTATCTACTTTTTCACAAAAACGTGACTTCCCTTTTTCTCTGGTCATGTCATCTGGTTCTTTCGCTGACCATGCGATTGCGACTGGTTCCTTTTCTAGGTTTAGTAATTTTTTAAGCTTTTCCGCAGTTTCTTTATTCAAAATAGGGAAACCCCCATAAAAAAATAAATATTGGGTTGAGGGGTTATTTTGCCGGTTCTTTGAATGCTGCTTCGATTTGTGCCATTATCTGTTTTGTTCTGAAGTGTTGTTGGTCCATAGCGCCTGATGGGCATGCGGCTACACATGTTCCGCAGCCTTTACACAAGGCAACGTTTACGTTTGCTTGGTCGTCTTTTATTTCAATGGCACCGAATGGGCATAATTCTACGCATACTTGGCATCCGCCGCATATGTCAAGGTCTGTGACAGCAACTATGGGTTCGATTTCAACTTCTCCTTTGACCATTGGGATGGCTGCTCGGGCTGCTGCGCCTGAAGATTGTGCTACTGAATCTGGTATGTCTTTTGGACCTTGTGATACGCCTGCTAGGTATACTCCATCTGTTAAGGTGTCAACAGGTCTGAGTTTTGGGTGTGCTTCCATTAGGAAGCCGTCAGCAGACTTTGACAATCCTATGGTCTTTCTAAGGTCCTCGATTCCTTCTGGTGGTGTTAATCCAACGCCTAGTACGACCATGTCATATGTGTACTCTGTTGTTTTGCCGAGGAGGGTGTCTTCTGCCCTTACTGTTAATGTGAGGTCTGGGTTTTCTATTATCTCGGCTGCTCTTCCTCTGATGAATTTTATACCATATTGTTCTTGTGATCGTTTGTAGAATTCTTCGAATCCCTTACCAAATGCTCGAATATCCATGTAGTAGCATGCTATTTCGGTTTCTGGGACTTTGTCTTTTATTAATTGGGCGTTTTTCATGATGTACATACAGCAGACTCTTGAACAGTAGGGCTTTCCGATTTGTTCGTCTCTTGAACCGACACAGTGTATGAAGGCGATCCTCTTTGGTTTTTTACCATCTGATGGCTTGAGTACTTTACCCTCTGTGGGCCCGGATGCGTTGATCAATCTTTCGAGTTCTATACCAGTTATTACATTGGTGTATTTGCCGTATCCGTATTCTAGTTTCTCTGTTGGATCATATGGGTCGTAGCCTGTTGCTACTATGATTGTGCCTACTTCTAGTTCTATTTCTTCTGGTTCTTGGTCGTGGTTTACAGCGCCTCTTTCACAGACTTCGTGACATAAGTTACATTCTATACAGTAGTCCTTGTTTATGGTGGCGCATAATGGAACTGCCTGTGGGAATGGTATGTATACTGCTTTGGTCATTCCAATGCCTTCATCGAAATAGTTTGGCATTTCAATTGGACATACTTCTACACATGTACCGCAGCCTACACACTCTTCTTCAATAATGTATCTTGGTTTCTTTTCGATTGTTACTTTGAAGTTTCCAATGTAACCGTCCACTTCTTTAACTTCTGCGTAGGTTATGAGTTCTATGTTTTCGTGTTTACCCACGTCCACCATTTTTGGTGAGAGGATACACATTGAACAGTCCAAGGTTGGGAATGTCTTGTCTAGTTGGGCCATTCGGCCTCCGATACTTGGCCTTCTCTCGACGAGGTATGTTTTAAAGCCCATGTCAGCTAGGTCTAGGGCTGCTTGTATACCTGCTACTCCCCCTCCTATGACTAATGCTTTGTCTTCGACGCTGACTTTTGAAGTTTCTAGTGGTTCTAGCAGTCTTGCTTTGGCGACTGCCATCCTTACTAGGTCTTTAGCTTTTTCTGTTGCCGCTTCTGGTTCGTGCATGTGGACCCATGTGTTCTGTTCCCTTATGTTTGCGAATTCAAATAGGAATGGGTTGAGGCCTGCTTCTTCAACGCATCTTCTGAAAGTGGGTTCGTGGAGTCTAGGGGAGCATGCGGCCACTATGACCCTGTTTAGTCCTAGTTCTTTTATGTCCTGTTGTATTTCTAATTGTCCTGGGTCTGAGCAGTAGTATTTGTAGTCTCTGGCTACGACTACGTTGGGGAGGGTTGCTGCATAGTCTCTTATTTCATCAATGTCAGCTACTCCGGCTATGTTCACCCCACAGTGACAAACGTAGACGCCGATTCGTGGTTCTTCCATTTCTTCCTTTTTTTCTTCTGCCAATTAAACCACCTTTTTACTAAAATGTAGATATAACTATAAGATGATGTAAACTCTATCACAGTAATAAATAAAAGTTTCTATTAGTGTATTTAAGTAAACTTTATATATGATAACCATGACCTTTGTTTTATTTCCATTGTAGCCTGAAAAAGGTAGCTAAAAGAATATATGGGTTTTCGGATCAGTAAGATCATACTTTGGGGGGTTTTGATTAGAATTGGGAAGTGTTTTTCATCCAATAAGGGCTATTATCAGTGGTAGGCTTATTAGACTGAGTGTTGTGCTCATGAATACACAAGCAGCGGTTAAGTTAATATCAAGGTCGTTTTCGATGGATAGGACCATGCTAAGCATGGCAGATGGCATTGCAGCTTCTATAATTGCAACAGATTTTTCCAAACCCGAAAATAGGAATAACATCACGATCAGAACAGCTAAAAGTGGCGATATCAAAAGTCTGAAAGTGCTTACTATCACAGCATCCTTTAAAGAAGACTTTATAACCTTAAAATCTAATGATAAACCCAAAGAGATCATTATAAGAGGTACGGCTGCCTTTGAAAGGTAATCTATAATATGGGATATGAGTCCAAGAGGTAAATTAAAGGCATTAAATGCTATGCCCAAGAAAAGACCCCAGAGTGGAGGGAAAAAGATCGTCCTCTTCAAAATCCTCCTATAATCATTGCCAAAAATGAAAGATAATAAGACTCCCATAGTTAAAAAGACGAATACCGACCCCATATCATATAATATCGCCCTTAAAAGACCAGAACCGCCAAAAACTCCCAAGATTACTGGATAGCCCATAAAACCAGAATTGACCATGGCAGCTGGTAATATTATGCTCCAAGCACGTCTCTTATCATAATATGCTATTCTAGTCCATGAGAACACCATTATCCCAATTAAAAGGCTAACTGTCATAGATACAAAAGGCATCTTTAAAAGGGCCGTGATAGTTGAAATCTTCGAATTATAAATCGAGTTAAAAATCAAAGATGGTATAGCAATATTCACAACCACTTTATTCAGAGAATAAGCATCCTCTTCTTTGAGAACACCTAAAGTTTTTGTGATATAACCAAGTAAAACCATTAAGACTATTGAAAGCACGGTCTCAAAGGAGTTCATAAATTATCACAATTACATCCACACAAGCCCCCCACCAAAAAAATGGGGAACAGGGGGGCTAGTCTACTATACCATCATTAGTTATTTTAAAGACGCATTCACCTTCTGGTAGGTGTGGGCTGTCAACTAATCTCGCTATCCTCTTACCAGCTAACCCTTTCTTCAACCATATACGGTAAGTGGCCGCGTGTCCAAGCACGTGCCCTCCTATAGCCTTTGTCGGGCTCCCGAAGAAAGCGTCAGGCCGTGCCTGGACTTGGTTAGTTACGAAAATGGCCGCATTGTAAGTATTGGCAATGTTCTGTAAGGTATGCAAGTGCTGATTTAACTTTTGTTGTCTCGTTGCAAGGGATTCTCTCCCCACATATTCTGCCCTGAAATGGGATGTGAGCGAATCCACTATGACAAGTCTTATATCCTTACCCTCCTGGATTAATTCATTCACTTTCTCGGCCATGAGTATCTGATGACTTGAATTAAAAGCCCTTGCAATGTATATCCTTTCCATGACCTCTTCGATGTTAAGTTCGAAAGCGTTAGCTATCTGTTCGACCCTTTCTGGTCTGAATGTGTTCTCTGTGTCTATAAATACTGCTTCACCGTTTAACCCACCCCTATCCTCGGGTAGTTGGACTGTAACAACAAGTTCGTGGGCTAATTGGCTCTTACCAGACCCATATTCTCCGAAAACCTCTGTTATGGCTTGTGTTTCTATTCCACCACCTATAAGCTCATCTAGTGCCTTGCTACCAGTGGTTATCCTTCCAATATCTTTACGCCTTTCCATCACATCAAGTGCTGTTTCAAAGTCTATCTTCTCGGCTTTTCTAGCCGCTTCTATTATCTTCTCAGCCACTCCTTCACCTATATCTGCTTTAACTGATAACTCTTTAGCCGTGGCTGTTGCAAGACGCATCATGTCCCCAAATCCTGCTTCTCTAAGCTTCTGAGCTGTTTTGGACCCTACGTTTGGGAGATCTTCGAGTTCAACCATTTTCATTCTCCTTCTTTGATTTTAAAATTTGATATCCACAATCTTTTTGGGATTGAATCTTAATTCTTCATTATATTCATCGAAATTCGCATTCCCTATTACAGTTACATGCACGCCATTAAGATCTTCAACTTTATCATGTAAAGCCCCTTCATCACCTGTCTTGTTAATCACATCCACTACTTCCTCTGTTTTCATTCCAAGCAATTTTTCGGCTTCTCTTCCAAAGAATGTTATCCTTATTTCTCCGGTCTCATCAGTGATCCGGCCGGGTATTATGAGTAGGTGGCGTGGTTCATCTATTACCTCGCCACAGAAATTGCATATATTTTCCTCGCTGACATCAAGGCGCGTGTTACACCTTGGACAACGATATGATACTATTCTATCACCATAAAGGTCTGTTAATTCCCCCGAAATTTTCACATTCTCGGACTCCTCATCAAGGTCGCCTATACTCTTATATGGGTAAACCATCTCCTCTATTTCCTCGAAACTGGGTAAATCCTCGACTTCTCCTTTGATAACTTCTATCTGGGAATCTCGACCCAAACTAAGTTCAAGATTCTCGTTTCTATATCTTACACGGGGGTTTTCTATTTTCACAGCATCCCCTATGTTGAGGGGTGTGTCTGCCTTCTCATCCCATAATGTGACTCTTATGACGCCTGTGTCATCTGCCAACTCCATGCTCCTGAATATACCTACACCATCCTCCCTTTGAAATTCCCTAGGCTCGTAAAGGTCGATGACTCTCCCGACAATCTTTATTCTCCTGTCATCCTCCTCTATCTCATCAATTTTCTTGGTGGTGTAGATAACATCTTCAAGTTCTTCCATGCTTGGGAGCTCCTTCACGTCCTCTGGGAGGGGTTTCATTATCCTTGCGGTTTTACCCACACTTAATTCAATGTCATATAGGCCCAATCGGATTCTAGCATTTTCTATTCTTATAGCGTCTCCTACTTTTAATGATGTGGTTGCTTTATCATCCCATAATGTGACTCTTATGACGCCTGTGTCATCTGCCAACTCCATGCTCCTGAATATACCTACACCATCCTCCCTTTGAAATTCCCTAGGGTCTTATGACGCCTGTGTCATCTGCCAACTCCATGCTCCTGAATATACCTACACCATCCTCCCTTTGAAATTCCCTAGGGTCTCTTAGTGATAATATGCGGCCGACCACATCAACTTCTTCGCCTTCATCCTCCATTTCCAGTATTGAGGATATCTTCGCAGGTTTTAAATGTTCCCTATATTCTTTTAGGACTTTTATGAGTCCTGTGTCCTCTTCAGGGTTTATGGTTATCCTAGTGTTCCAGTTTGTGTTTATACGATAGGATGATGTGTAATTGTCAAATTCAACATTCCCGCCTTCTATTTTTATTATATCACCCTTTTTTATGTCTAGGTCCGCGTCTTCGTGCCATAGTGTTACTCTAACAGCTCCTGTATCATCCATTATCTCAAGGGATCTTAGGGATCCTGTTGTCCCATCGGCTCTTTCAAAGTTTATTTTATCGTGGACTTTTGTAACGAGGCCGATTACGTTCACGTCTCTTTCCTCGTGGAGGTCCCCTATTTTTAATATTTTCTCTTCCACCTCAGGGACTTTGAAGTCTCCTTTTATAATCCTTGTAAGTCCATGATGGGTTAAGTAGACTTCTCCTTCCCTTTTTCTTGTTTGGGCGCCTAGTACTTTTATGGCGTCACCTTCTTTCAAGGGGAGGTTTTTTATAAGTTCTGTGTCCCTGTTCCAAAGGGTGTAGGTTATTTTCCCTGTTTCGTCTTTTAGTTCCATTGATGCGATTTTGCCTTCCCTACCATTCCTTTCGAAGGTTCTTATCCTTGATATGCGGGTTATCCTCGCTATAATGTTGACTTCTTCGTCTTCTTCTTTGATTTCGGCTATGGGTGTTATTTCTTCCTTGTATTCTGGGATGTTTGGGTGATCTTCCGGGTCTAATACTTTTATTGTGGCGCGAGGTTGTAAGTGGATCTCTTTTCTACCTGCGAAACCCCCTCTCACTTGGAAACCTTCTATTTGGATTATGTCTCCTTCTTTGAATTTCTTGAGTAACTTTATATTAGGTGTCCAGAATACCGCCCTTATCTTCCTGGTTTCATCTGCTAATAGGACATTCGCTACTTTCCCCTCTTTCCCGGCACGGTTAATGAAGCTCCTTATATTGGATATTCTGAGGACTCTACCTATAATTTTAAGGTTCCGATCAGCTCCCTCCATTTCCGCTATATCAGCGATCTTATACTCCCTTTCTGATAATGGTTTGTTTTCTTGGTTTAAGTACTCGCCTACTATCATATGGGCTATGTCAACCTCATCGATGAAACCTACATCGTATTCTTTTTTTCTTTCTTCAAGCTGTTTTAGGAACTCTTCCTTTGAAATTTTATCTTTTATCTTCTCATATTCATCTAATATTTCCCTTTTCATCGCTGTCCCTCAATATTATAATACATTATCATAAACCTAATAAAATTGGTGAAAGAGCGTGTGAAAACTATTATAATAATAATTAATAACAAAATGGTATATAAGTTTATTCTATGCTCTTCCCAGGACCGGGCACCTTTAATATCGCACCTTCTTTACAAACATCCATACAAGAACCACATTTCAGACACTTCTCCTGATCTATAAAATGTACTTCATCTTCTAAGCCCACAATAGCATCAGCTGGACAAACCTTTGAACATACCATGCATCCTGTGCACAGTTTTTCGTCAATGAAGTAATGCATCAACTCCCTACAATATGCTGCTGGACACCTCCCATTCATAACATGTTCAACATATTCTTCCCTGAAATATTTAAGGGTGGTGAGAACAGGATTCGGCGCTGTCTGGCCGAGCCCGCAAAGTGAAGCCGCTTTAACAGCCTCTGCAACTTCATGGAGCGTCTCAATGTCCTCTGGACTTCCATTCCCCTGGACTATATCATTAAGGATTAATAGCATTTGCTGGGTCCCCAAACGACAAGGTACACATTTACCGCATGATTCCCTTTGTGTAAATTCAAGAAAATAACGTGCAATTTCCACCATGCAAGAATCATCTGATAAAACTACAAGGCCCCCTGATCCCATGATAGCCCCTGCAGAAGTGAGTGAATCATAATCAATTTCAGTGTCCATCATTGAAGCTGGAAGACAACCCCCTGATGGCCCCCCTATCTGAACAGCCTTTAAATTTCCCCCATTTTTTATACCACCCCCTATATCAAATATGACCCTTTTAAGGGTTGTGCCAAGGGGTACTTCTATAAGGCCTGTTCTTTTAACATCTCCCACGAGTGAAAATGTTTTAGTGCCTTTACTTGATCCAGTACCTATTGAACTGAACTGTTCAACTCCTTCCTGGAATATTAAGGATACTGCTGCGAATGTTTCCACATTATTTATTACAGTGGGCTTGCCCCATAGGCCTTTTGTGGTTGGGAATGGTGGCCTTGTTCGTGGCATGCCTCTTCGGCCTTCAATTGATGCAATGAGCGCGGTCTCCTCGCCACATACGAAGGCGCCCGCACCCCTTTTTATCACGATCTCAATATCTAGGAGGCCTATTTTATCCAAATCTTTTATGGCCTTCTCCAATTTCTCCAATGCGGCTGGATATTCTGCTCTACAATAAATGTATGCTTTTTTGGCCTTGATTGTATGGGCTCCTATCAGTATTCCTTCAATTACAGAGTGTGGATCTCCTTCAAGAAGTGAACGATTCATGAATGCGCCTGGATCTCCTTCATCCGCATTACATATAATATACTTTTCTTTAGAATTTGATTGTCTGCATAAATCCCATTTCAGCCATGTGGGGAATCCTGCTCCACCCCTTCCACGCAGACCCGATCTTTTAATAGTGTCTATGATTTCATCAGCTCCCATTTCAAGAGCCTTCAATAGGCCTGTGTAGCCTCCTGTTGCAAGATAATGGTTTATATCTTCAGGGTTTATCAGACCACATCTCCTGAGTATTTGACGGGATTGTAACCTCATAAAATCAGATTCGAAAAAACTACCTGTATTCCCTGTTTCTTTTACTTGTATTGTGCCTAGAATATTCTCTTCGGCCACTTCATCTTCTATGATGTTCTTTTTGATGATCTCTTTAACTATTTTTTTGTTTACTGGACCGTAGAATATTCCTTCCTTGTTATCTTTGAATATTCCTATGAGAGGTTCTGCATAACATGATCCTATGCACCCAACTGGTATTATCCTCGCTTCGATGTTCTCTCTGGTTATTTCATCTTCTATTACTTTTTTTATTTCATTTGATCCGGCTGATATGCCACAAGTGGCCGAGCCTATGAGGATGGCTGGTGGTTCTCCTCGGAAGATGGAGTAGTATTCTTTTTTTGCTTTCTGGACGAGTTTTTCGAAGTTCATGTTGACACTCTATGACTTTTGTGGGAGTAGTCTTTTTATTTGTCTCGGTTTTATCCTTGATATTACCTTTTCGTTTATCATGGCACATGGTGCGAGTGAGCAGCAGCCGATGCAACCTACAGCTTCTAGGGAGTATTCATTGTCTGGGGTGGTGTCCCCCTCTTTTATTTTGAGGTGCCTTTGAATAGCGTCTATTATCTGATCAGAGCCTTTTACATGGCATGCCGTGCCCGTGCAAACCATTACATGTTTCTTACCTTTTGGCGTGAACCTAAATTGAGCATAGAATGTTGCAATACCATAAATTTGACTCTCACTAACCCCCGTAAACTTCGAAAGCTCCCTTAAAGCATTCTCTGGCAAATATCCATACTTTCCTTGGATATCCTGGAGTATTGGTATAATATCTTCCCTTTTACCTTGATAGGATTCTAATATTTCCCTCAATTTTTGCATTAACGACCTCCTCTACTGGCGAAAATCAACATCACATCAAAGATTTATTCCCCATCTGCCAATATTATCCTAAAGGAGAGGATATTATATGAGATTATATAAGGATGTCATTGCTTTTAAGGTTGATGGAAAAATTGCTAAGGTCAAAGAACGAGTCGTTAAAGATTCAGAAATTCACCTTATAATAAATGAGATGCTCTCCAGGCGTTTCTATGTTACCCCCAATAATTTGAAAGAGTTCACAATAGGATACCTTTTAGGTGAAGGTTTAATCGACACAGTATCTGATATAAAACTTTTAGATATAAATGGGGAAACCATAAACGTGGAAATAAACCTAAAGGATAGCATGGCCAAGGAATCTGTTATAGGATCAGATAGTCTGGGCGGGTGGAGATATAAGATAGAATCTGTGGAAGCAGTCGATTCCACATTTAGCATAACGAAGGATGAACTTTTTGAGGCTTTTGATAGGCTGGTAAAAGGGGCGAGGTTATGGAAGATGACTGGAGGGGCCCATGTGGCCGCTCTTGTAGGCGGGGATAGGTTCATACTTGCAGAGGATGTTAGCCGTCATGTTGCGGTGGATAAGATAATAGGGGCGGGTGCCCTTGATATGGTTGATTTTGCAGAGACTTTTATAGTTTATAGTGGTCGCATGCCAGCTGACATGCTCATAAAAGTTGCAAGGGTGGGTATACCCATCATAGCTTCAAATGCCGCTCCAACATATTCTGGTTACAAGGTTGCTGTGGATGCTGGTCTTACCATGATAGGTTTTGTGAGGGATAGGAGGTTTAATATTTACACCCACCCTGAGAGAATAAAAATATAAATTTTTAGGTCAAGAGTGGGGGGTGGCCGGGCTACAATTGTACTATGAAATGGGTTAATTTCATTCGAAAACGTCATGCATTTTTTTCATATCTTCTTCTTTTTTATTTAGTTTTTCCATTAGCTCTGCTATTAGCCCGTCTAGGAATACTAGAGCAGATACTTCGAATAGTGTCCCTAGGGGTGCTTTTGAGTGGTGTTCGCCCTTCATTTGTCTTTTTATATAATTTTGTTCACCATCTATTTTAGTTTTCCCTTTTACAGTCACTGTAAGATCTGCGATTTTTGAAAGGGATGATTTCGGGTATGATGTTATGGCAACTACCTTTGAACCTCTGTCCTTGGCTATGTTAGCAGCTTTTATAATGTAACTTGTCTCCCCAGATCCTGAGATTGCTATCAGACAATCATCCTCTTTTATGGCTGGGGTTATGGTCTCCCCAACTACGAATACGTTCATGCCCAAGTGCATTAGTCTCATTGCAAAAGCCTTTGCTACAAGCCCTGAACGTCCCAATCCGATCACGAATATTCTCTTAGAGGATGTTAAGGTTTCAATCAATCTTTCTATGGCTTTTTCATCTATGCTCTCTAAAACTTCTTGGATGTTTTTTATGATTAACTTGATAGCTTCTTTTATTATCAACCTTCGCACCTTACCCCCTTTTTATAGGATAAACTACTTTAACTACATTTATAAGATTTGTCTTAAATCCATTATAAAAAATTTTATAGTCCCCGCTGATTGGCATGAAAGAAAAACCAATTATTGGTATCTCCATAGATGGTGTTGAATTAGATTACAAATTACTTGAAATGTTAGAATGGGTCTCAAGGACGTGTTCCCAGAGAAAAGCCGCCGATAAGGTTGGTATAACAGTCCAAGTATTTAATAGGCGCATACTAAAATTCGAGGATAAACTAGGATTCAAGTTAGTTAAAAGTAGTAAAAGTGGTTCTGAACTCACACCAGAAGGGGCTAAAATCCTTAAAAAATACCATGAATACAAGAACCTCCTAGAAGAGAGTGAAAGGATCCTAATAGCAGCCGGTTACATATCCTCCCAGCTTATGATGGCATTAATAGAAGCTTATAAATTAGAAGCGGCACTATACACTTGTAGCGACGATGAAGCATACCACCTTTCAAAAAAATGCAGATTGGACCTAATAGCATTAGATGATCCACTTATAGCATTCAGGAACAACCTAGACTTCATACCAATCGCCTACGACCACCTAGCACTCATACCAGGAGACAAAATCCAAAAGATCAACGAACTTAACAATGCAAGGTTCGTCGCCGTGGAAAACTCCTCACAAAGACTAGCATGGAGAATATTAAGAGAAAAAGGCATAAAGTTTAAGATCGCAAAAAAGGTTAAATCACCATTCCAAGCATTCGAGATAGTGCAAAATAACCCAAAACTTTACACCTTCCTTAACGCGAGCAAATTCCCAGGAAACGACATACTAAAGAATGAGACAAGACACGTGATAAGCATAATACCATTCAACGAACGCATAAACGACTTCATAGACTTCATATCCAACAAAGGACAATCTACAATCCAAAAAGAAGGATTCGAAAGAATCAAATAAAAAACGCCCAAAAAAAGTGAAAGTTTAATATTAACCAGTAACTAAATACCCATACCATCTAAGATGATATTCTATTTTCCCCCCAATCATTTTGCAAGGTGATTCCCTTTGAACGAAATAGACCTACTAGCAATAGGACACACAGCTATCGATTATATAATCCAAATAGACGAATTCCCACCACCCAACTCTTCAGTAACCATAAAAAGGATGAAAAAAATGCACGGCGGCGCCGCTGCAAACGTTGCACTAACCGCATCATCCCTCAACCTCAAAACCTCGCTAGTATCAGCAGTAGGAGGAGACTTCATAGGATCAGAATACCATGAAAAACTCAAAAAATTCAAAATAAACACAGATTCCATGATCATCATAGAAGACGAGAGCACGCCCACAGCATTCATAATGACAAACTCCAAAAAAGACCAGATAAGCTACTTTTACTGGGGAGCGGCCAAAAACTTCAAAAACACTGAAGCACCATACAAGACAATACAAGAAGCCCGCGCAGTCCACCTAGCCACAGGCGACCCATCATTCAATGGCAAATGCGGAGAAATCGCACGAAAAGAAGACAAAATCATATCATTCGACCCGGGACAAGACCTCCACCTTTACACAAAAAAACAACTAGAAAAGGTAATAAGACTAACAGACATACTATTCGGCAACCATTTCGAAATAGACAGAATCCAAAAGAAACTCTCAATGAACATAAAAAAACTACAAGAAATCGGCCCACATATAATAGTGAAAACCTATGGAAAACAAGGCAGCATAATATACGCAGAGGAAAAAATAGAAATAGGAGCTATAGTACGCAGAGCAATCGACCCCACCGGCGCTGGGGACTCATACCGTGCAGGCTTCCTACGAGCCTACCTTGAAGGGGCTGACCTCGAAACGTGTGGAAAATTCGCATCCACAGTAGCATCATTCATAGTGGAAGCCGAAGGCACACAAACCAACATACCAAACTACAAAATGGTGAAAAACCGGTACGAAAATTACTGGAATGAAAAACTAAAACTCAAAGGGTGAAGATCCCATGACACAAATGGACGAAGCCAAAAAAGGTATCATAACAGAAGAAATGAAAGCCATCGCCAAAGAAGAAAATGTCCCAGAAGATTTTATAAGAAGGGGCGTGGCCAATGGTAGGATAATCATCCCAAACAACATTAACAGGGAAGTGAAACCCGTTGGTATAGGTGAAGGGCTCAGAACAAAAGTAAACGCCACAATAGGAACCTCTACAGACATAGTAGACCTCAAAATGGAGGAAGAAAAAGCAAAAATCGCAATCGAAAACAAAGCAGACACACTCATGGAACTCTCAGTCGGAGGCGACCTAGACAAAATCAGAAAAAGAATCCTAGAAATCTCCCAGATACCAGTAGGCAGCGTACCAGTATACCAGGCGGCCATAGAAACCATAAGGAAAAAAGGCGCCGCAATCTACATGGACGAAGACATAATGTTCAAAACCATAGAAAAACAAGCAAAAGATGGCATAGACTTCATGGCCATACACTGCAGCATAAACATGGAAACCCTCAAAAGATTAAAAAGACAAGGCCGCGAAGGAGGCCTCGTGAGCAGAGGCGGGGCATTCATTTCAGCTTGGATAGTTGAAAATGAAACAGAAAACCCACTCTACAAAGACTTCGACTACATCCTAGAAATAGCGAAAGAATATGACTTCGTATTATCACTCGCAAATGGTATGCGCGCAGGGGCGATCGCAGACGCAACAGACCGCGCGCAAGTCCAAGAACTCATAATACTCGGAGAATTAATCGACAAGAGCAGGGAAGCTGGAGTCCAGGCCATGGTAGAAGGTCCGGGGCACATACCATTAGATGAAATAAAAGCAAATGTTATATTACAAAAAAAGTTATGCAAAGGAGCCCCATTCTACATGTTAGGACCTATTGTCACCGACATAGCAGCCGGTTATGATCATATTGTAGCCGCGATAGGAGCCGCAGCATCCGCGGCCGCTGGCGCAGATTTCATCTGTTATGTCACACCAGCAGAACACCTTGCACTACCATTCCCAGAAGATGTTAAAGAGGGTGTTATAGCCACAAGGATAGGAGCATACGTAGGTGACATGTCCAAAGGAATACACAATGGTGAAAAGGACCTTATAATGGCCAATGCACGTAAAAAGTTGGACTGGGAAGCACAATTTGATGTTGCAATGTGTCCTGCAGACGCCAGGAGAATAAGAGAAGAAAGACCACCAGAAGATCCTGACACTTGTACAATGTGTGGAGAGTATTGTGCAGTGAAGATAGTGAACGAATGGCTTGAAAGTGCACAAGAAGATATCTTCACAGACTAAACCTCCAACTTTAGGGGGTTTTGGTGATGACATTGAAGCACTGGGTTGAAAGAATAGCGGACGAACTTAAAAAAAAGGACATAGAAGAACATGTAATAGCCAGTGGAACCTCCATATCAGGAGCCATACATATTGGGAATTCATGTGACGTTTTTATAGCCAATGCCATAACAAGGAGCCTGTTAGAAGATGATATGAAAGCCAAGACCATATGGGTGGCTGATGATCATGACCCGCTCCGTAAAGTACCATACCCCTTACCTGAAAGTTTCGAGAGGTATCTTGGAGTACCATATTCCATGATACCATGCCCCGAAGGCTGTTGTGAAGGATTCGTGGAACACTTCCAAAGACCATTCTTAGAAAGCCTCAAAAAATTCAAAATAAAACTTGAAGCATATTCTGGAGCCCAAATGTACAAGGATGGATCATACAATAAATATATTAGGATATCCTTGGAAAGGGCAGATGATATAAGGAGAATATTTAATAAGTATCGTGAAAATCCGCTCCCAGATGACTGGTTACCCTATAATCCCATCTGTGATAAATGTGGTAGAATAAACACAACCTATGCCAACGACTTCCAAGGGGATACTGTCTATTATAAATGTAAGTGCGGATTTAATGGTGAAACAGATATCAAAATGGGAAATGGTAAACTTACTTGGAGGGTGGAATGGGCTGCGCGATGGAAAATGTTAAATGTCACCTGCGAACCCTTTGGTAAAGATCATGCAGCGAGCGGAGGATCCTATGATGTCAGCAGCGAAATATCCAGGGAAATATTCGATTATCCACCACCATACCCTGTACCCTATGAATGGATAACCTTCAAAGGAGAAGCCATGTCAAAATCAAAGGGCATATTCTTCACACCAGGACAATGGCTAGAAATAGGACCTCCAGAAAGTTTGAATTATTTCATATTCAGGAGCAAACCAATGAAACACAAAGACTTCAACCCTGAAATGCCATTCCTAGATTTTATGGACCAATTCGACCGCACAGAAAGAATATACTATGGCATGGAATCAGCCACGTCAAAAAAAGAAGAAGAAAAATTGAAGAGGATCTACAAGACATCTATGATACAAGAATTTGAGGACTTGCCATTACGTCCATCCTATAGGTTCATGGTAGTGGCCTATCAGATAGCCGGCGAAAACCTTCAGAGAATCTATAAAATCCTCAAGAAAAATTCACAATTACCCCCAGAATTCGATGATAAAAACTTAAATGATCTGAAGAATTTTCAAAGAGAACAACTCATTGAAAGAATAGAACACGTGAAAAACTGGCTGGGAAAATACGCCCCAGAAATGGTGAAATTCCAAGTCCAAGAAAAACTACCCCCAGTAGAACTATCAAAAGAACAAAAAATGTTCCTCAGCGAAGTCGCCGACATCATAGAAGAAAGAAAGTTAACTGCAACAGAACTACACGACGAAATCTACAAGACACTGAGAAAACACAACCTAAAACCAAGAGAAGGATTCCAGGCAATCTACAAAGTCCTTATAGGGAAAAAGATGGGCCCAAGAGCAGCATCATTCCTCCTATCCCTTGACAAAGAATTCGTCATAAAAAGACTAAAACTGGAAAAATGATGATCCTAAGTCCACTCGCAGAAACAGAAAAAAAAGAAACCAGTATAAACAGGATAGGGAAAATAGAGAAAATCACCCTATTCAACAATACAAAACCCAACGCAGACATAATACTCGAAGAAATCCCAAAAAGCCTAAAAGGTAATATAAAAATCTTAAGATCCACAAAACCCGCAGGAGCACCCGCAACAGACAAAAAAATACAAGAAGCCGCACAATCAGACCTCTGCATACTAGCACTTGGAGACTGCGGATCCTGCACAACATGGCTCATACTAGACGCCCTACGCCTCGAAAAAACAGGAACCCCAACTATCACAATCTGCTCAGACAAATTCAGCAAATTCGCAAAAGAACTAGCCACAGCACACGGAGCACCAAAGCTCAGAATAGTCGAAATAAAACACCCAATAGCCGGCCTAGAAAAACAAAAAGTTATCAAAAAAACAAAACAGACAATAAAAGACATCAAAAAACACATACGGTGAAAGACAATGAAAGGATGCGGATGCTACATCGACCTTCAAGTTGATTCTCTCGAAAAAATAAACATGGAATTCTACCAGAAAGGTTTCACCGACGGCTTACCCATCATACCACCCACACCAGAAAGAGTGGAAAAATTCTACAGATATTCCCTAAAGGATCCTGAGGATGTTATAGCAGTTTTACCGCCACGAAATGGTAAAGCAACCATAGAAAAGATCGCGGTAAACGCGGTTATGGCAGGATGCCCTCCACAGTTAATGCCATTCCTTGAACATGCCATCATGGCCATCGCAGAAGAAAAATTCAACTTAGCAGCATTAAATGCAACAACACATCCAATAGCAGTTGCTATGATAATCAACGGGCCGATGAAAGACGAGATAGGATTTAATTATTCAACAGGATGCCTCGGCCCTGGAAACCTTGCAAACGCAACACTTGGAAGAGCCCTAAGACTCTGCTTAATCAATATTGCAGGGGCCATACCAGGGGTGGGGGATCATGCTACCATGGGGTCTCCTGCAAAATACACTTACTGTTTTGCAGAAAATGAAGATGAAAATCCTTGGGAGCCATTACATGTTGAAAGAGGCTTCCCAGAAAATTCAACTACAGTGACTGTCATGGGTGCAGAAGCTCCATACAATGTAAACGACCATAGAAGTATTAAGCCAGAGGATATACTAGACACAATAATACATACTATTTCCACTGCTGGTTCAAATAATAGTCACGTGCCGGGTGAAATATTAGTTATAATGGGTCCGGAGCATGCAAATTCTATTGCAGATGAAGGTTGGGAAAAGGAGGACGTGAAAGATTATATACATGAAAATGCGATGGTTTCGTTGGATTTGGCTGATAGGGGTGGTCGTTCATTCGATAAAAAGTTTGCTGAGGATAATATGGTGCGGATAACACGCTCAAGGGATGATATAGTGATAGTGGTTGCTGGTGGGATAGGTAGACACACACTTGTAGCGCCCGGATTCGGAGAATCTTCAAAATCCATCACCAAACCTTTAAAATTAAAAAATGGGTCCTATGCAACTTCCATAGAAGATTACCTGAAAAGATAATCTTCACAAAAAACAGATAACAGCAAATAATCCCCCCTTAAAAAAATGCTTTTATGACTTGGCCATAATTGATATAAACACATGATAAAATTTCTTTATATGTGAGATCCATGAAAAAAGAAGCCTTTGATACGATTTCTCAATGCTTACCATTTGGCTGTTAAACATAAAACTAGGCAACCCAAAAAACTAAAAAATAAAAAAGGGGGAATTTTAGTTAAAATGTCACATTTTAGTATCCATTATTGTACTGGTCTAGCAGATATGCCCATTTAAGAACTTCTTGTTTTTGTTTCTTAGTTAATGAACTCCAATCACTTGCGTTATGAGTAGCTAAGAACTCATCAGCAGCGACTATTGTAGTTGAGATAGAACTGCCATCAGCTCCATTTGCGATGTTTAACTTCGCGGCTAATAGTTGAGCATATAACTTATTAATACCGTTTGAAGCATCTCCACTCATTGACAACAATTCTCTTGCCTGCTCTGCACTAGTTACCAGCACACTTTTAGCTCCATCTGGTGTACCTAACCAGATGCCTGATCCTAAAAGTGGTGTGACTACATCCTTGTTATTTCCATAGAGGCCAGTATGTGTCTTCCAGTAACCGATAGTTAAAGTACCTTTCGCGCCCATTACATAAACATTTACAGTCCAAGAATCTGAACCAGTTGCACCAGTGTCAGTTGTGACAAAACTTGCAGTGTTAGTGAATGGGTATGGCCCGCCAAGTGTATTAAAAGGTCCAATGGTAATCTGGGTTGGAATCTGATATGAACTGTTAGGCTCCACATATGTGGTCCCTGGCAGAGTAGGGTCGGTACTGTATGTGCCAAGATCTATGACATGTTCCACACCATTTAAGTCGATGTATGTGTCCTTGACTGTGATCGCCTCATCAATTAGAGTGGACTGGGAAGGCCATATAAACGTGGTATCTGGACTTGGACCAAATGGTTGTCCTAGACGTCCTGAATGGTTGGTTATTGTTATATTCGCGCTTATTTTGTATCCTGAGCCTGGTTGCACTTGTTCATCTGTCAATTCGATGGTATATGGGTATATTCCAGTTTCTTCAGGGTCTAGGACAGGGTTTGATGAAACATCCACGGGGTATGAGCCCACAAAGGTCGTGTATCCTCCCCCATCTGGTTTTTTGTACAAGTCTAGTATGATGTTCAAGTTTTCAGTGGCCTTGTCTCCGCCATTAGTGACGTTGACAATTCCAGTGATCTTTCTGATGTCTGGTTGTTGTGTATTGGTGATTGTGACATTGTATGGGATTGTGATTGAATCTCCAACATTGACTGTATATTCTTCTGTGGGGCCTGTTTTCTCAATTGTCCAGGTAAATGGTGTTTCCCAGAGAGGTGTGGCAGTAACACTAGCATTTTTTAATGTGGTCCCTGCTTGACCTTGAATGGGGGCGGCCATTAATGAGAAGTTAGAGTCTTGTTCGTTTGTGTCGGTGGCGGATGCTGCTGAGGATATTGAAAGTGCAATAAGTATCGTTAATGTGACGAAAATGACTTTTTGTTTTTGTATTTTTATTCCTCCAATTAATTTTTTCATAGCGCTATGTTTCTGCTTTAATTTTTTCATAATGCTATGTCATTATATCTATTTATGTTGGATATTATTTAAAGATTTTTAAAATAGTACATAAAATAGAAAAGTTATTCAATATCAAAAATTTTTTTGTATAAATTATTGGAATACACGATAATGATATGTAGGTATGATCTATAATGGGGAGACCTCCCGATAAATGTTTAAATTAGACATGGAAGGGGCTTGAATGGAAACATATAAATTGATTGTAACACATTGTAAGTCCATTACCCATTCAAAGTCAAGGAGCTCAAATCCACTAAGAAAAGTCCAAGTGAAGTCTAAAGCTTTGTGGACTTACCAGATGAAATTATTATCCCAAAAAATTATACTACAAGGGATCTAAATCATTTTCACTACTCGGACTATTTAAATCTATCATTTTATTCAATGGCCTTATTCTGCAAAGAAAAATTTGGACCATGAAAGCTCCCCCTTGCTGTTTAAAAGAATGATTTAATTTCAGCTCAGAGCCCATAAAAAATTTAATTGGCTAGTTTTAATTTCTTTAGACACTTTTTACAGAACATGTAAGTTTTTTTGTCCGTATCTATGATGCTGTTGCTGAAATACATTACACAAGATGGATTGCTGCAATGGGCTAATCCAAAGGCGTGGCCGAGTTCATGTATGGCTTCTTTCAGCATTCTTTCTATGAATATTTTCTTATCTGGATGTTTTAATCTGTACAGGGATATTATGGCAAATTTTCCAGGGGATTCTGCTTCTCCAAATACGAAATTTAGACCTGGTGCATATAAATCTGCGTCGGTTATCCCTAATATGCGATCAAAGTCTTCTTTTATGACACTTTTTAAAAATAATAGTATTTTTGTTGAATTATATTGACCTCTTAGTGGATTATAGGCATTTTCTGGAATATCTAAAAATTGGCTAGAGATTATAACTTTAGTGTTAAGAATTTTACTTATACAGTTTTTCAGGATTTCTAGGATTTTTCCTTCAATTTTTCCAATTGCTTGTATAAGTATCATTGTGTTCTGAATTACCCCTTATAGGTTGTAGCGTTTTCTGTCGAGTAGTTCTTGTCTTTTCCCTTTGTTCCATCCTCCGCTTGATGATTTGGCTCTTCCGACCTGTTGCACGTATCCTGTTATGCGGTCGTACCATTCTACTTCATCTTTTTCGCCGCAGTTAGCGCAGGTCTCCTGGAGTCCTCTCATTAGGGTTTTACATCTGAGACAGAAGCTTAGGGTGTTGCTGTAGGCCCAGAATCCTATGTCTGTATTTTTGCAGATGTTTTTTGTGAATTTTTGGAGGGCTTGGGCGTCTGGTTGTGCTTCTCCAAGCCATGCATGGAATATATGTCCTCCTGGTGTCAGTGGATGATATTTTTCCTCTATTCTTATCTTTTTCACAATATCTACTTCGGAGTCTACTGGAACGTGACTTGAATTGGTATAATAGTATGAGTCTTCCTTTCCTTGGAGTATGGCCTTTTCACTGTGTAATTCACTGTCTAGCATTGCGAATCTGTGGGCTGTGCTCTCGGCTGGCGTCTGTAGGACGCTCCATCGCAGTCCTGTTTCTTTTTTGAGTTCCTGGGCGCGTTCATATAAATATTTTATTACCTTGAGTCCGAATTTGTTGGCATCAGGATCTGTGATGCTGTTTCCTGTATGATATTCTAACATTTCGTTTAGGCCGACGTATCCAAAGCTTAGGGTTGCATTTTCTATCCTATAATAGTTTTCGCCTTCAATCTCTTGTGTGAGGAATGGTAATAAATTATAGTCATTTAGACATTCAAGAGCCTGTTTTCTTCTCAATTTTAACACGTCTATTGCAAGATCTAGGTATTCGTCTAGATAATCGAATATCTCATCGTCGTCTTTTGCCTGGTAGGCTATTCTTGGAAGGTTTAATGTTACATATGCAAGGTTTCCTGTTCTGAGACAATCTTTTTCCCAGTCTCCTGTCCAGTTATCTGATAGGAGTGTTCTGCACCCCATGTAATTGGACATTTCGCCCCTGTAATCTGCTAGCATGTTAACAAAGTATGCTGTCCCATACTTAGCAGCTAATTCATGTACAAGGTGTAGGTCATCTTCAAATTCGTCCTTGAGGGTTTCCCTGCGAATAACATAGATTGTGTTCGGGAATAGGTGGGGTTTGCCATCAGCGTCTCCTTCAAGGAGCACTTCAGTAAATGCCCTTGTAACTTGCCTAGCCTCTTCATAGAAGTCTCCGTAGACTCCTACGTGTTCGCCTCTGGGCCCGTAAGCTGGTACATCTAGTAGGAAGTCTGGTACTGCGAATTCTAGGTTTATGCTTGTGAATGGGACTTGGCTCCCTCTTGCGGCGTATGCCATGTTGAGGTTGAATATGAACATTTGCACTGCTTGTTTTATCTCATCATAGGATAGTTTGGCGGCGAATGGTGCTACGAATACGTTCCAGAGGCTCATGGCCTGGCCGCCTGACATGTTTTGTTGTGCTGCTAGCATTATCTCTCCGGCATGGTTCATGAGGGTTTCAAGGTGTTTTGGAGGTCCGGCGACTGATGTGTGGTCTCCTGTGCCGTCGACTCTGAGGCCGTGTTTTATGAATAATCTTAGATCATGTTGTAGGCAGTTTAGTGGTCGGGCTGCGAAGAATTCTAGGTCGTGTATGTGGATGTCTCCTGACATGTGTGCGTCTGCTAGGCGGTGTGGTAGTATGTGGAGTAGGGTGTATTGTTTGAGTGCTTCGTCGGCTACATATTTGTGGACTGTTTCTGGGTTGTGTATCATGTTTGCGTTGTCCCTGGAGCCTTCGGTTATGAGTTCTGTTATGTTGTATACTGGTATTCCTAGTCTGGTGTATTTTCTTCTTAGTTTTTCTAGGCCGTGTTCGATGAGTTTGGTGTTGACCATTTCCCTTATCATGGGGGCTGTAAGGTATTCTACGTCAAGTTTTTTAAGTTCTTTCCACACTTCTGTGGCTATTCTCTTTGCTAGTTGCGGTGACGCCCCAGCTTCTTTTATTAGGCTTTTCTCTATCTTTTTCTGGTCGAATGATTCTATTGTGTCACGTGATGTTCTAACTTTTAATTTTCTGGCGGCTAGGTATTTGTCTGCTGTTTCTTCGTCGATTTCTTTTAGTGAAGTGTATACTAACATTTTTATTTCTTTGGTGGGGATGCCATCGTAGGCTGATTTGGCGACTTTTGATGCTATTTTTTCAGCGGCCCAGAGTGGTGAACCGACCATTAATAGTGATTTGACGAGTTTTTCGTGGCTGAATTTTTCTCTTATCCCGTTGTTTTTTTCAACGCTAATATCTGCTTTTGAAGGAAGTGCAGCTAAAACGTGCGAATCTTTAATCACAAAATCACCACTTTTAAATTACAAACCATATTTTTTTTGGTGGAAAAAATTACTAAGAAGTATTATATCAGAAGCTATATATTAATTCTACGATTTTTTTAGGTTAATAACCCCTTTATAAAGGGATTACCGGTGATTAATAAGTTTTCTATGATCCTTTATAAATAAATCGGAAGAAAACTTCCGAATCATTTTATCCATTCTATGGGGGTATGATTAGTTACAATAAAATGGTTTGTATGGGGTATTTCTAATATGCATTTATATTGTACAAAATCAAAACATATACCAGGATAGGAAAGAGCGCCTTATTCTATAATCGCTCCAATAATTCTAAATCTAGGAGGATTAAACATGCCCATGACTATTTCTGAAAAAATACTCGCAAAAGCCGCTGGTAAAAAGGAAGTAGAAGCCGGTGAAATAATAATGGCCAACATAGACGTGGCCATGATGCATGATCTAACAGGTCCGCTCGCCGTTGAAGCATTTAAAAAAATAGGATCGGAAAAAGTATGGGATCCCTCCAAAATCGTTGTACTCTTCGACCACCAAGTACCAGCAGATTCCATAGAAGCTGCTGAAAATCATATAATCATGAGAAAATTCGTGAAAGAACAAAATATAAAGGACTTCTATGACGTCAGAGAAGGTATATGCCACCAAGTACTCCCAGAAAAAGGTCATGTCACCCCCGGAGATGTTATAGTTGGAACAGATTCACATACTTGCACCCACGGAGCCCTCGGAGCATTCGCCACCGGTATAGGATCAACAGACATGGCAATGGTCCTAGCCACCGGAAAACTATGGTTCAAAGTCCCAGAAACCATCCAATTCAAAATAGAAGGCCAACCCAAAGATCATGTATATGCAAAGGATATCATATTATATATCATAGGGAAGATTGGGATAGACGGAGCCACATACAAAGCCTGTGAATTCACAGGAAGCACAGTGAAAAACATGAACATCTCAGAAAGACTTGTGCTCTGCAACATGGCAATCGAAATGGGTGGCAAAACAGGAATCATAGAAGCAGATGAAAAAACCATAGAATACGTGAAAAAAAGATCGAAAAAACCCTACAATGTCATGAAAACAGACCCTGACGCACCTTCACTCGAAAAAATACAAGTAAACATCGAAGGCCTCGAACCACAGATAGCATGTCCACACAACGTAGATAACGTTAAACCAATAAGTGAAGTGGAAGGAACAGAAATAGACCAAATCTTCATAGGGTCATGCACAAACGGGCGCATAGAAGATCTGAGAGACGCTGCAAAAATACTAAAGGGTAAAAAAGTATCAAAAAAAGTCAGAATGCTAATAATACCCGCCTCAAGGGAAGTTTACACAAAAGCATTAAACGAAGGCCTAATAAAGATATTCATAGATGCAGGTGCAATAATATGCAACCCATGTTGCGGCCCATGCCTCGGAGGACACATAGGACTCCTCGGACCCGGGGAAGTCAGCCTTTCAACTTCTAACCGGAACTTCAAAGGCAGACAAGGAAGCCCAGAATCGGAAGTATACCTATCATCCGCGGCAGTGGCCGCAGCCTCCGCAATAAAAGGAAAAATAACACACCCAAAGAATATCTAAGGTGTGAAAGTCCATGAAAGGAAGAGTTTGGAAATTTCCAGATAATATCGACACCGACCAGATAATACCTGGCAGATACCTCGTCATAAGAGACCCCAAGGAACTTGCAAAACACTTAATGGAAGGTATAGACCCAAAATTCCCAGATAAAATTAAAAAGGGCGATTTCATAGTGGCGGGAAAAAATTTTGGATGCGGTTCATCAAGAGAACACGCCCCCTTAGCCCTAAAGGGTGCTGGGATATCAGCAGTAATCGCAGAATCCTTCGCAAGAATATTCTACCGTAACGCAATAAACCTTGGAATACCCCTACTAGAAGCCCCCGGCATATCAAAACACTTGAAAACAGGAGACGAAATAGAAATCGACCTAGAAAAGGGTATAATAAAAAAGAATAAAAAGGAATTCAAATTTAAAAAGTTACCAAAATTCATGGTCGAAATACTTAAAAAGGGTGGTTTAATCCCCTACCTCAAAAATAAAAACTGGTGAATTCACATGTACAAAATAGCAGTCATACCAGGAGACGGAGTCGGCAAAGAAGTAATGGACGCCGCACTTCACATACTCGGCGGCCTAGATCTAGATTTTGAATATGAATTCGCAGAGGCTGGAGATGAATGCGCAGAGAAAACAGGAGACCCACTCCCAGATGAAACCCTAGAGATCATAAAAAAATCAGATGCTTGCTTATTCGGCGCTGCTGGAGAAACCGCAGCCGATGTCATAGTTAAACTCAGGCGTGAGTTGGATTTGTTTGTTAATTTGAGGCCTGTTAGGTCTTTGCCTGGTGTTGGTGGTTTGTATGGTG